>NZ_JAUBPE010000007.1:0-143857 GCF_036700565.1 Microcoleus pseudofavosus SVA1_A4 | reverse complement strand
CCTATGCCCTATGCCCTATGCCCTATGCCCTATGCCCTATGCCCGACAGTACCTCATCTTTCTGAGAAAGGCTATATATTTGTCTATTTCCCCTTCTCCCCTCCCAAATCTAAAGATTTACAGAGGTTTTCCGGCTCTGTCGGTGTGTTTACCCATTACCCATGTATAAAACGCATCGCCCCTATGCGAAATGTTCATAAATCTCAACATTTTGTAAAAATAGCTACGAATATTTACTGTGGTGGGCTTTACATTAGCTCATAACTAAGGTGCATGGAAACGCAGCGATCGACCGAACCATCGGTAGCAACTATAACCATAAATAGTTTGGCGACGTTCGAGCCAGCGCCCAGTCAAGCTCAAGTTTACAGAAGACCAACCATGCTTAAAAGAAATTCTATCTAGTAACTAAATATACAGTTTTAAATCCATACACTCACTAAGGTTAGCAGGAAACACACTTTATGCTCCAAGTCAATACTTCTCCCCAACAAGCCAGCAGCGAGGGTAAACCGATGACCCAAACAGTAGAACCCAAAGCCCAAGCGAGCCTGAACAAGTTTGAAAAACTCAAGGCCGAAAAAGATGGCTTAGCATTAAAAGGCGAACTCGACCACTTCGCCGAGATTGGCTGGGAAGCAATGGACGAAACAGATCGCGAGCACCGCCTCAAATGGCTCGGCATCTTCTTTCGGCCAGTAACTCCGGGCAAATTCATGATGCGGCTGCGCTTGCCCAACGGCATCATTACTAGCAATCAAACCAGAACGCTAGCAGAAATCGTCCAACGCTACGGCGACGACGGCAGCGCCGACATCACCACCAGACAAAACCTGCAATTGCGCGGAATTCGCATCGAAGACGTACCCGACATCTTCCGCCGCCTCAAAGAAGCGGGCATGACCAGCGTCCAGTCTGGCATGGACAACGTGCGCAACATCACGGGTTCCCCAGTCGCGGGCCTGGACGCCGACGAACTGATAGATACGCGGGAACTGGCGAACCAAGTCCAAGACATGATTACCAACAGCGGCGAAGGCAACCCCGCGTTTTCAAATTTGCCGAGAAAGTTTAATATTGCGATCGCAGGCTGCCGCGACAACTCAGTCCACGCAGAAATCAACGACATCGCCTTCGTACCCGCTTACTCTGACGGCAACATCGGCTTTAACGTTTTAGTCGGCGGTTTCTTCTCCGCCAAACGCTGCGAGGCAGCAATTCCCCTCAACGCCTGGGCAAGTCCCAGCGACGTTGTAGATTTGTGCAAAGCAATTTTAACTGTGTTTCGCGATCGAGGCCCGAGAGCAAACCGCCAAAAATCGCGGCTGATGTGGCTGATTGACGAACTCGGAATCGAACAATTCCGAGCCGCAGTGGAACAAGAATTAGGTCGCACTTTGCCCGCCGCCGCCCTCAAAGATGAAATCACCTGGGACAAACGCGACCACATCGGCATCTACCCCCAAAAACAATCTGGGCTCAACTATGTAGGGCTGCACGTTCCCGTCGGACGGCTGCAAGCATCGGATTTGTTCGATTTGGCCAGAATCGCCGAGGTTTACGGCAGCGGCGAGCTCAGGCTCACTGTCGAAGAAAACGTCATTGTTCCCAACGTTCCCGAATCGCGGATTGAATCGCTACTCAAAGAACCGCTGTTGCAGCGTTTCTCGATCGACCCCGCACCCCTGATGCGAGCCTTGGTTTCCTGCACCGGCTCGAAGTTTTGCAACTTCGCCCTCATCGAAACCAAAAGCCGCGCCGTGGCAATGATTGAGGAACTCGAAGTCGAACTTTCAGTTCCCAAACCGATCAGAATTCACTGGACGGGTTGCCCCAATTCCTGCGGTCAACCCCAAGTAGCAGACATCGGTTTGATGGGAACAAAAGTGCGCAAGAACGGGAAAACGCTCGAAGGTGTGGACATTTATATGGGAGGGACTGTCGGCAAAGATGCTCATTTGGGTACTTGCGTCCAAAAAGGCATCCCTTGCGAAGACCTCAAACCGGTGCTGCATCAACTGTTGGTCGAGCAGTTTGGGGCCGTTCCCAAAGAGATTGCAGGGGATGTAGCTGTGCTGCACCGGCAACTGCAATTGACGGTTGAGGAGGGCGAAGCGGCAGCCCAGGCACCCAAACCTCAGACATCTACTGTCATTTTCGCTCGATCGGGCAAAGAAGTTGCTTGCAGCGAAGATGAGTACATTCTCGACGTTGCCGAACGGGCCGGGGTCGAACTTGACAGCAATTGCCGAAAGGGAGTTTGTGGCACTTGCAAGCAGAAACTCCTAGAAGGTAATATTGCCGCCTACGACAGCCACCCCGACGCGGCCGCCGGCTTAGAACCAGGGTTCATTTTAACTTGCAGCGCGCGGGCGATCGGCAAAGTGTCGATCGACGCCTAATCTCACAATGTGAGATGGATCGGGACAAACAAAATCATGTCATTTCACAGTCAACAGTTAACAGTCAACAGTCAACAATCATTCCGGTGCAACCGGAATTGATATCAAATCTCACATTCCCACCATTTCAAAGTACAACAACAATTCAAGACAAATGAGCAACCTTTCCAGAAGAAAATTCATCATCACCGCCGGAGCAACAGCAGTCGGCACCCTCCTAGCCCACGGTTGCAGTTCCGGTTCCACCACATCTAGCGCAACTCCCAGCGGCGCAACACCCAGCGCCGCCCCAGCCGTCAACATCAACCCCGCCGACGCCCCAGAAGTTACCGCAGCCAAACTCGGATTCATCGCCCTCACCGACTCAGCACCCTTAATCATCGCCCAAGAAAAAGGGCTATTTGCCAAGTACGGCATGAAAGACGTACAAGTTACCAAACAAGCATCTTGGCCAGTTACTCGCGACAACTTAGAACTCGGTTCCGACAAAGGCGGCATTGACGGAGCTCACATCTTATCCCCCATGCCTTACCAAATGACATTAGGCACAATTACCAAAGGCAACCAGCCTGTGCCGATGAACATTGTGGCGCGGTTAAATACTAACGGTCAGGCAATTTCCCTCAGCAAAAAATACCTAGATTTAAAAGTAGGTAAAGACAGCGCACCCCTGAAAGCAGCTTTTGGCAACCAAAACCTTCCTGTTGCGATGACTTTTCCCGGCGGCACCCACGACTTGTGGCTGCGCTACTGGCTAGCAGCCGGAGGTATTAATCCAGATACAGATGTTTCCGTGATTCCCATACCGCCACCCCAAATGGTAGCGAACATGAAATCTGGCAGCATGGAAGCCTTTTGCGTAGGCGAACCTTGGAATGCTCAGCTAGTTACTCAAAAGGTAGGATACACCGCCTTAATAACTGGAGAACTTTGGAAAGACCACCCAGAAAAAGCTTTAGGTTTAAGAAAAGATTGGGTTGACAAAAACCCCAAAGCTGCAAAAGCACTTACGATGGCCGTACTGGAAGCCCAGCAGTGGTGCGACAAGGCAGAAAATCACGATGAGATGTGCCAAATCATCTCTCAAGATAAGTGGTTAAAAGTTCCAGTAGCAGATATTATCAGTCGCTCTAAAGCTCAAATTGACTACGGTACCGGCCGCATTGAAGCTGCCAGCCCAGTGGCGATGAAATTCTGGGCTGATAATACTTCTTATCCCTACAAGAGTCACGATGCTTGGTTCTTAACTGAAAATATTCGCTGGGGTTATATTCCGGCAACTACCGACATCAAAGCAACCGTTGATAAAGTTAACCGCGAAGATATTTGGAAAGCAGCAGCGACAGCACTTGGCGTTCCCGCCGCCCAAATTCCTACTACCACTTCTCGCGGTGTTGAAACCTTCTTTGACGGCGTGAAGTTTGACCCAGAAAAACCACAAGAATATCTGAATGGTCTGGCAATCAAAAAAGCATAATTAGTGAACAGTTGACTGTTGACAGTTAACAGTTGACAAATTTTAAAAGTGAGTGGAGTTGGGTTTCTTAACTCAACCCACCCCAGAAACGGTGAGCCCTTCAAAGTATCTACAAATAATCGATTATTCACAATACAGCAAAAACAAAAATGGCAACAAACCTCGCTGTTTCTAAAAGCAAAAATCCAGTAAATTTAGTTCTGGATCGGGTTCAAAAAAACCGCCGAAAAATCATCCGCCCGCTGGTAGCAATTACAGTTCTGCTCATAATCTGGCAGATCCTCTGCCACAGTCCAGAGTCCAGCTTGCCGGGACCAATCAAAGTTGTCCAAGAAAGCTGGAATCTGATTATCAATCCGTTCTTCGACAACGGCGGTACAGACAAAGGCTTGTTCTGGCAAATTTTTGCTAGCTTGCAGCGGGTGGCGATCGGGTTTACTCTAGCAGCAGTTCTAGGCATTAGTTTAGGAATATTGATCGGCACAAACTCCCTAATGTTCGATGCGTTAGATCCGCTGTTTCAAGTATTCAGAACTATCCCGCCCCTGGCTTGGCTGCCGATCGCCCTGGCGGTATTTCAACAGTTCAATCCCTTTGAAGGCATGGGGGTGAAAGCTAACGAAGTTTCAGCACTTTTCGTGATCTTAATTACAGCAATTTGGCCGATTCTAATTAACACCACAGTAGGCGTTCAACAAATACCCCAAGACTACAGAAACGTCGCCCGCGTATTGCGCCTTCCCAACCAAAAATACTTCTGGAAAATCCTGCTACCCTCTTCAGTTCCTTACATCTTCACAGGCTTGAGAATTGGCATCGGTTTGTCTTGGCTGGCGATCGTAGCTGCGGAAATGTTAGTCGGCGGCGTCGGCATCGGCTTCTTCATCTGGGACGCTTACAACAGTTCTCGACTCAGCGCCGTGATTCTGGCAGTGCTTTATGTAGGAATCGTCGGTTTGATTTTAGACAGAATAGTTGGTTTCATCGCTTCCAAAGTTGTTCCCGAAGAACAAAAATAGAATTTGGGCATGGGGAATGGGGCATGGGGAATGGGGCATGGGGCATGGTTGATTAGTGATTGGTGATTAGTTATTAGGAAGCGGGAATAATTATATATGCCCAATGCCCAATGCCCAATGCCCAATGCCCAATGCCCAATGCCCAATGCCCAATGCCCAATGCCCAATGCCCAAATTAATAATCAGCATCTACAAATTACAAACTAACCTAAAATTGCCATGTCAGTATTTGTTGAAGTAGATCACGTTGACCGCGTATTTAACTTGCCCAATGGCGAGCAATACATCGCTCTTAAAAATATCGAACTTAAAATAAAAAAGGGAGAATTTATCACCTTAATCGGACACTCGGGCTGCGGCAAATCTACACTGCTAAATATCATCGCCGGCCTCGACAACGCAACTCAGGGCGGGATTACTTTAGAAGGGCGCGAAGTCCGCGATCCAGGCCCGGACAGAATGGTGGTGTTTCAAAATTACTCGCTGCTACCTTGGCTGACGGTGCGCGAAAATATTGCCCTAGCAGTAGATGAAATTTACAGCGGCAACTCTAAAGAAGATCGCGAGTTGGTGATCGAACACCACATTAAATTAGTCGGACTCGGACAGGCGGCTAACAAACGCCCCAGCGAAATTTCTGGGGGGATGAAACAAAGAGTTGCGATCGCCCGCGCCCTGGCGATCCGCCCGAAATTGCTGCTGCTAGACGAACCCTTCGGCGCCCTCGACGCTTTAACTCGCGGCGGTTTGCAAGAACAGTTGATGAAAATTTGCGAGGAAAGCAAAGTCACCAGCGTGATGGTAACTCACGACGTTGACGAAGCTTTATTGCTGTCCGATCGCATTGTAATGCTCACCAACGGCCCGGAAGCGCAAATCGGACAAATACTCGAAGTGAACATTCCCCGCCCCCGCAAGCGCATGGAAGTTGTCAACCATCCGAGTTACTACGCGCTGCGCAACGAAATGGTTTACTTCCTCAACCAGCAAAAGCGGGTCAAACAGCGCCGGGCCAAACAACAACCGCCTGCGATCGCCCGCAACGGCCTGGAAAAAGTCAACCTCGAAATCGGCTTTATTCCCCTCACCGACTGCGCGCCCTTAGTCGTAGCCAAAGAAAAAGGATTCTTCCAAGCCCACGGCTTAGAAGAAGTCACCCTCAGCCGCGAACCTAGCTGGAAAGCGATCGCCCAAGGAGTCGCCGAAGGACGGCTGGACGCGGCGCAAATGGTCGCAGGAATGCCGATCGCCATGCTGTTGGGCCTCGACGGTCAAGCCCCCGTCCCCGTCAACAGCGCCTTAACCCTGTCCCGCAACGGCAATTCGATTATCTTCGGGAAACACCTGTACGACAAAGGCATTCGGACATTAAAGGATTTCAAAGCGGAGATCGCCAGCAATCCCGATACAGTTCACACCTTGGGCATGGTACATTCCGCCTCCATGCACAATCTGCTGTTCCGCTACTGGCTGGCCGCCGGCGACATCGACCCCGACCTTGACGTGGCCTTGACCGTCATTCCGCCCCCGCAGATGGTAGCGAATTTAAAAGCAGGCAACATTGACGGTTACTGTTCGGGCGATCCCTGGAATTCCCACGCTGTCAACGGCGGTACGGGTTTTGTGATGGCCCGTTCCCTCGATATTCTGCCCGGACACATCGAAAAAGTTCTCGGCGTTACCGAAGATTGGGCTCAGAAATATCCTCAAACCCACGTCGCCCTCGTCAAAGCGCTTTTGGAAGCCTGCGACTACTGCGACGATCGCCGCAACCGCGAAGAAGTCCTAGAATTGATTTGCCAAGAACAATACATCGGCGCAGATCCCAAAGACATCCGTCCGGGGTTCCTCGACCCGTACAACTCCGGTACGGAGGCAGAACCCGAAATGCTCTACAATTTCAACCAGTTCTACGTTGACCAAACCAATTGTCCAGACCGCCTGGAAATGGTGTGGGTGATGGCGCAAATGGCCCGGTGGGGACTGATTCCGTTCCCGAAAAACTGGGTGGAAGTGGTCGATCGAGTTTTGCGGCCCGATGTCTTCGGTCAAGCAGTGCGCGAGTTGGGTTTGCCGGATATCGCCAGAGCTCGCCGGACGATCGACCTATTTGACGGCACTGTCTTTAATCTAGACGACCCGATCGACTATCTTCACAATGTCAAAATCAAGCGCGACGTCCGCATTGAAGAAATCTTAATTGAACAAATAGGCAGTCAGTGTTCCATCAAACTGCCAGCAGCATAACCAGCAAATAGGAAGAGGGAATGAGGAGCAAGGAATCAGGAAACAAGACTCCACATTTCCCACTTTCTAATTCCTTCGCTTCCCAATTCTCAATCCTAAATTCTCATGTCTAATCCCCCAAACCTAAATCCCAATCCTGAGAATATGCAAACTCTCAAAACCCCCCAAACAACCAAGATTCAAACGAACAAGCCAGACTTTCTGACTATAAAAAACGTATCGAAAGTCTACGACAATATTAAAAATCCTGACCAGCCTTTCGTCATTCTCGAAGGTGTAAACCTGACGATTAAGGAAGGCGAATTTATTTGTTTGATCGGTCACTCGGGCTGCGGCAAATCAACTTTACTCAACATGATCGCGGGATTCAACGGGCCGACAAGCGGAGAAGTTGCTCTCGAAGGTTCGCGGATTACTGAACCGGGTCCCGATCGCATGGTGGTGTTTCAAAACTACTCGCTGCTACCGTGGCTGACTGCTACTGAAAATATCCACCTCGGGGTTGAAACTGTTTACGCAGAGAAGTCCGCAGAGGAACACAATACGATCGTCAAGGAACACTTGGAATTAGTGGGGCTGACCGAAGCTTGCGACAAAAGACCGGGCCAGTTGTCCGGGGGGATGAAACAGCGGGTGGCGATCGCCCGAGCTCTGGCAACTCGCCCCAAACTGTTGATTTTGGACGAACCTTTCGGAGCTCTAGACCCGATTACCAGGGAAGAGTTGCAGGAAGAATTGCTGAAAATTTGGCGCGAGTACAAAATTACGATCGTCATGATCACTCACGATATTGATGAAGCTTTGTTTTTAGCCGATCGCATCGTGATGATGACCAACGGGCCGGCAGCTTCGATCGGCGAAGATATGCACGTTCCGTTCAGCCGTCCCCGCAACCGCACCCGGGTGATGGAAGATCCGAGATATTACGAACTGCGGAACTTTGCTTTGGAATTCCTGTTCTCTCGCTACGCGCACCACGAAGAGGATGAAGCAACGGACTCGGAGACAGAAGCCGTCGCGCTACCGATGCCATTACCTGCTAGCAAACAGCGTGCGATTGCTGACAGGCCGATGATGCCACCTGTGTCCTTTAAGCCTCATGCTGCCGAGCCCGTAGAAGCTTCGCCGATCAAACGCGGCATCCTGGCAGCCTCGTGGTTCGTAGCAATGGTTACTTTAGCAGCCGTCAATATGTCTAGTGTTTCCAACCAGCTAAAGCAAGCGAAACTAACAGAAACTGCACCTCCGGCGGCGACTGCGGCGGCGGTTGTGAGTTCTCCCCCCAGCCCGCAAATCGCAACAAGTTCGATCGCGCCGAATGCTAGCCCTGCACCAATCGCTGCTGCCAGCCCTGCACCAATCGCTGCTGCCAGCCCTGCACCCATCGCTGCTGCAAGTCCTGCACCAATCGCTGCTGCCAGCCCTGCACCCATCGCTGCTGCTAGCCCTGCGCCAATCGCTGCTGCAAGTCCTGCACCCATCGCTACTGCCAGCCCTGCGCCAATCGCTGCTGCCGCGACGGCTGCCTCGCCCAATGCAGCAACCAGTGCCGTCTCAGAGATTTCTGACAAAGCCGAACTCGATGCGATCGGACAGCAGTTGTATGCACAAATCGACCAAAATTGGAGAACAACTCCGACATTTACCGAAAGTTTGACTTATCGGGTCAAAGTAAAACAAAACGGCGATATCCTACAGTTCGATCCCACAAATAAAGCAGCTAAAGATTTCGTCAAAGAAACTCCTCTGCCGGTTTTGCAAACTCCTGCCGATGCAGGTGCAGGCGCTGAAAAAACTGCTGAGTTCCAAGTAACTTTTAGCCCCACCAACGGTGGCGTATTTGAAGTTAAATCAGGGAAGTAGGCGACATAATACTCCCGCACTAAATCTCACATTGCTATCAACAACTAGGTCAAAAGTAGTAGCTGCGCGCTATTTGAACTCTGCAAAAATTCCTCCTAGCCCCCCATCCTTGGGGGTGACAAGAGTTAGGTTTTGATACCCTCTGTTATAGGAAGATTTAGGAGCAGCAAGGCACTGGTTACAATCCAGATAGCTAGGGAGTTTGAGTAAGAGAGGGGTTAATTTAAAATCAGGGTATTGTCCGTTTATGTGAAGCATTATTGCCATAATTTA
Organism: Microcoleus pseudofavosus SVA1_A4; assembly: GCF_036700565.1. NCBI lineage: Bacteria > Bacillati > Cyanobacteriota > Cyanophyceae > Oscillatoriales > Microcoleaceae > Microcoleus > Microcoleus pseudofavosus. The sequence goes on along the minus strand of NZ_JAUBPE010000007.1, from coordinate 134,576 downwards.
GTAATTATTAAAACGTTATTTGCAGGAGCAATCAGTTCCTACTATAATAACGAATTACCAATTACCCATTAGCTTTCAAAAATTAGCATCTAAAATCACCAGATGGAAACTATAAAAACTCTTTGTCCTTATTGCGGTGTAGGTTGTGGTCTAGAAGTTGTTCCCGACAAAAACCAAGGTTGGAAAGTCCGGGGCGATCGCAACCACCCATCGAGTCAGGGCATGGTTTGTGTGAAGGGAGCAACTGTAGCAGAGTCAATTCGCACAGATCGGCTGCTTTATCCGATGATGCGAGACTCTCTAGACCAACCGTTCCGCCGCGCTAGCTGGGACGAAGCACTAGACGCAATTGCCCACCGCATCCAAACAATTCGCAGCACTAGCGGCCCCGATGCTATATGCGTTTATGGTTCGGGTCAATGCGTCACAGAAGACTATTATGTTGCCCAGAAACTGGTTAAGGGTTGTCTGGGAACTAATAATTTTGATGCCAATTCTCGATTGTGTATGTCTTCAGCAGTTTCGGGATACGTTCAAAGTTTTGGTGCTGACGGCCCACCTTGCTGTTACGACGATTTAGAATTAACAGATTGCGCTTTTATTATTGGTAGCAACACCGCAGAATGCCATCCAATTATTTTCAACCGATTGGCAAAGTACCACAAAAAGAATGCAAATGTCAAGATGATTGTGGTAGATCCGAGGCGGACTCCAACTGCCGAGGCAGCAGATTTGCACTTAGCAATTAAACCGGGAACAGATATAGATTTGCTTAATGGAATTGCTTATTTGCTGTTGCGCCGACAAGTAATAGATGCAGATTTTATTCAGGAATGCACGGCTAATTTTACAGCTTTTGCTGAAGTTATTAGCACCTACACGCCGGATTTTGTAGCCTCGCGCTGCGGCATTTCTGTCGGTGAGTTAGAAACGGCGGCAAACTACTGGGAGCAGTCGCAGCGGGTTTTGTCGCTATGGTCGATGGGCATCAATCAGTCGTCGGAAGGCACGGCAAAGGTGCGATCGCTAATTAATTTGCACTTGATGACCGGTCAAATCGGCAAACCGGGATGCGGCCCGTTTTCCCTCACAGGCCAGCCAAACGCGATGGGAGGGCGGGAAGCGGGGGGACTTTCTCACTTGTTACCGGGATATCGATCGGTGAAAAATGCCGAACACAGAAACCAAGTAGAGCAGTTTTGGGGTGTGGCGCCTGGAAGTATTTCGCCGAATCCGGGCCGCACGGCTTGGGATATGATTACCGGTTTGGAAACAGGCGAGGTAGAGATGCTGTGGATTGCAGCAACCAATCCAGCGGTGAGTATGCCGGATTTGGAACGGACAAAAGCGGCTTTGTTGCGATCGCCCTTTACCGTTTATCAAGAAGCTTACAATCCGACGGAAACCTCTGCTTACGCTCACATCCTCTTGCCGGCAACGCAGTGGAGTGAAAAAACCGGAGTGATGACTAATTCAGAACGCCGCATAACCCTTTGTGCCGGTTTCGACACTCCTTCAGGAGAAGCCCGCGACGACTGGAGCATTTTCGCCGAGGTGGGACGGCGGTTGGGTTTTGCCGAACACTTTGCTTTCGAGAACGTTGCTGAGGTATTCAAAGAGTACGTGCAGTTGACGCAGGGCCAGCCTTGCGACATGACCGGCCTGAGCCACGAATACTTGCGCCAAGAAGGCCCTCAACAGTGGCCTTGCCCGGAAAATGAGCCGCCTCATCCAGCAACCTCCGCCAAACGGCTTTACACTGACCGGCGTTTCCACACTCCCGACGGGCTGGCAAGATTTGCCGCCTATCATTCCCGCGGACTGGCCGAACCCCCTGACCCGGATTATCCATTTGTGCTGACGACGGGCAGGCTTTACGGACACTGGCACACGATGACGCGGACGGGCAGAACTGAAAAAATCAATCAATTACACCCCGATCCGTTTTTGGAAATTCACCCCCGTGATGCTGCCAAATTAAAGATTAAAGAAGGGGATTTGCTGGAAGTTCGATCGCGCCGCGGCAAGGCAAAGTTTCCGGCAAAAGTAACCAAGGCGATCGCCCCGGGTACGCTATTTGTACCGATGCACTGGGGTTCTCTGTGGGCCGAAGGTGCTGAAGCCAATGCCATGACTCATTCTGCAAGCTGTCCAGATTCCAAACAGCCGGAGTTAAAAGCTTGTGCGGTGCAGTTGGTGCTGGTTGGGGCAGAAACTGGGACGGAAGTTACCTCGGAAGCGGCCTCGGAAGTGGCCTCCGAAGTTGGGGAATTTAATTGGGCAAAATCCACCGTCGCCGTCACTTCTTGAGCTCCCGTCCAATTTTGGGATGTTACAACTCACATAGCGGCACCAATGTCATCATCTTGGTTTCTTGCCACAGATTCACCTAAAATCGTAGGTTCTTTGGCAAGAAACCGCGTTTCTGGGCAGGGCTGTTTCATTCTCAGAAAAACCAGAATTTTGTAGGGCGGTGCCAAAATTGCCCGCCCCGGCCCAGACACGAGAAATTGGGCATTTCAGCGATCGGGGCAACCGCGGGGAGTTTGCCCCTACAAGAAAATGAAACAGCCCTGGGTTTCTGGGCAGTTGCTGAGGCGCAATCGCAGGGTGCTCTACGGTCGTCAAAACTTCTCTCGAACGATCTCAGTTGAGCCCGGGAACAAGGAAAATTAAATTAATTTATTCTGAGTTTTTGCTTCTTGATGCGGGGTTTTTCCTTCAGCATTCAGCCTTCTGACGAATGCCTTAAGCTTTCTACCTTCTTTTTAATCGATCGATTAATCATAAAATTGCAGTTTGCACGTATAGGTGCTATGATAATTTTACAAGGCTTTATTTTCGGCAGTACAGTTCGTTCTATCGGCGTTCCTCCGGATTTAAATCTCTACACCCTCTGATTCTGGAGAATGTTCAATGTCAATCTATGTCGGCAATTTATCCTACGAAGTAACGCAGGAGCACCTCAGCCAAACTTTTGGAGAGTACGGAACAGTAAAGCGCATTCAGTTGCCTGCTGACCGGGAAACAGGTCGGATGCGGGGCTTCGCTTTTGTAGAAATGTCTACTGAAGCAGAAGAAACCGCAGCCATTGAGGCTCTTGACGGTGCTGAGTGGATGGGTCGCGACCTCAAGGTCAATAAGGCCAAACCCCGCGAAGAACGCGGTTCTTCTAACAGCGGTAACTGGGGCAACAACGATCGCGGTGGCAATTCTCGTCGCTACTAAACCACCCGAGCTAAATTTTTAGCTCTCTTGTGTGTTCGGCCGGAGCGAGCAGGGAGTCAACCATTATTCTTTGTTGAGAATAGTTAATTCTGCGATCGCACCGCCTCTTAAAGTCCTCAAAGTATTGCTAGGCAATAGTTTGAGGCTTTTTAATGGCAAAAATTATTAATTACGAGTTCGATCGCGTGCGATCGATTACTGGCTGACATGAAAAACTGTAAAATATAACCGGCAGGGAGAGCCTCCAGAGCCAGCTTCCCCAGAGCCTGGGTGGCGCAGTGAAACCAAGAAATCGCAGAGTTTTGCTTGCGCTTGCAAAGTGTACCGAACAATGACAGAATCAGCAATGAATGATGACTAAATCACTGGTATGCTAAAAAAAATATTTAGGCAAATTTCTAAGTTAGGCAGTGATGAACACTTTCTGCATTTTACAGAAAGTGTAGAAGTAATAATATCGAAAATTTTATCGCTGGCGATGATTTTGGTAATTATCGTCAGTGTTTGCGATTTGCTGATTTTTTTAGCCAAAGAATTGCTAAACGACCACCAGAATGTGTTAAAAGACACGTTGTTTGTCATATTTGGGTTATTTTTAAATGTTTTAATTGCTCTGGAAATATTGGAAAATATTACAGCTTATCTGAAAAAGCACGTAATTCAAGTAGAGCTAGTTATTGTAACTTCTTTGATAGCAGTATCTAGAAAAATCATCATTCTTGACCTGGAAAAGAAAACCGCAGCCGACTTGATTGGTTTGGCGATTGCAATTTTCGCGCTTTCCATCAGTTACTTGATAGTGCGGTACACAAATAAAGGAAATGATTAATATCGGGAATTAGGAACCGCCTCGCCGAAGCAGGGGGATTTTTTAATAACTAATATCATGTCCGGTCGAGCGACCGGATCTGATATTATTCCAATAAACCAGGAGGAGGCACAATTTCAATTCTGCCTTGTTCTAAGTCAACAACTGGCACAATCTCTTCCACAAAAGGAATCAATATTTTTGTGGATTTAGGCTCTTTAACACGAATTTTCCGTGGTTTGCGGGTATTTCTGGGGTCAGCGTTGGCTTTAGGAGTTTCAGGCTGTTTAGGCTTTTCTAGTTCTGCGACAACAATTTCCGGCAGCGTGAGATTCGTTTCTACTTCTAAAAGGTCGTTACCTGCGGGAATAATATCACTTACCTTGCCTAAGATTTCTCCGGTTAACTGGTTAATAACTTCCATCCCGATCAAATCTTGGACGTAAAACTCATCAGATTCGAGGTAAGGTCGATCGGTCTTTTCAACAAACAACTTGCAGCCCCGCAGCGCCTCAGCACCGTCGCGGTCTTCCACACCCTCTACCTCTACAGCATACAGCCCTTTACCCGGAATGTAGCGACCGCCCAAAAACTCGATCGGTTCCGGTTCACTTTTATTAGGGCGCAAAATCCACCGCTTCCCCGGTTCGATAAACCTTTCCGGGAAATCCGAATCGGGATAGACTCGCACTTCCCCGTCCAAACCTTGAGCTGCTACAATTTTACCGATTTCTATCCACTCAGACATAAAATTTTTGGGAATTAGGAATTGGGAATTAAGAATTGGGAATTGGGAATTGGGCACAAAAGCATCTTCGCAGAAAAGCATTGGTAGCAAACAACAAATAACTAATAACTACTGACTAATGACTACTGACTAATGACTTCTTTACACCAATCCAGTTCTCAGCGCTACAACTGCTGCTTGCACGCGGTCATCCACTGCCAACTTATTCATAATACCTCGAACGTGAGTTTTAATAGTATTTGGACTCAAGTAAAGGGCCGCTGCAATTTCGGGATTGCTATTACCTTCCACCATTAATCTTAACACCTCCAATTCCCGCTGCGACAACTGACCAAAAGTAGTTGTAGAGGCAGGTATCGGGGGTTTGAGGTGCTCGATCACAGTGCGGGCAATTTGAGGGTCGAGGTATGTAGCCCCCTCTGCTGCCGCTGCAATAGCCGCTAACAGCCTGTCTACGGAAGCACCTTTAATACAATAAGCATCAGCACCGCTAGAAAGAGCAGCAATAATTTCAGTTTCTGCCGTGTGAGAAGTTAACATTACCACTCGAACTTCCGGCAGTTGTGCTTTAATTTGCTGCGTCGCTGCTATGCCGTCGAGCCGCGGCAAACCGATATCCATCACAATAATATCAGGTTTGAGTTTCAGTGCGGCTGCTACGCCTAAATAGCCGTCTTCTGCTTGTCCTACTATTTCTATTTCTGGGGAATCGGCTAAAACTTGCTCTAATCCCAGTTGCATCATCGGATCGTCTTCAACAATTAAAATTCTCATAATACGAAAGAAGTTCGGCAACGGGCAATGTACGGGGTTTAACGGATGTAGCAACGGACTACTGACTAACTTTTAAAACTTCAACAAATTCGCCGGGCCAAATCCAAGTTTCTGCTGCGGGCAAAACTGCTAAACCACTTGTATTGGCGAGGTTAATTAAATTCGCTGAATTTTGGCTGCCGCTAGCAGGTTCAAATTCCCAGACTCCCGCAACTAAATGCAGTTTACCCCAAACATAAGTTTCGCGCCGGCCGTGCGATCGCAATTCAACATGACACCTAGCTTTGACAAACTCCGGCCCCCAAGCATCCAGCCCAAGTCCAGAAATCTTTCTCAAAGCAGGTACGACAAACCTCCAACAGCAGACTAACGCTGAAACAGGATTTCCAGGCAAACCAAAATACAGACAATCCGAACTCGCAATCGGCGAATCCGATTTTTTTTCATCTCGTTTAAACTGAGCAACAGTTAAAGGTTTTCCCGGTTTAATCGCCACAGAACTAATGTGAATATTACCTTCCAAATCCGCCAATATTTTCTCAATATAATCGTAATCTCCTACCGAGACACCGCCTGTAGAAAGCACCACATCTGCTGTCGATACAGCTTTGGCGATCGCCTTTTTTAGCGCATCTTCATTGTCAGGAATTATACCCAATCTTATCACTTCAAATCCCATTTGCGCCAACAAAACTGTCAAAGCATACTGATTCGAGTCTACCAGTTGACCCGGTGCCAAAGGTTGGTCTGGCGATACCAATTCGTCACCTGTCGAAAAAATTGCCACCCGCAGCCGCCGATAAACCGGAACTTGAATGCACTGTGCAGTTGCTAACACCGCCATTTCAGGGGCGTTGATAACTGTACCGGGACTTAGCAAAGTTGTTCCTGCTTGATAAAAAGCGCCTTTGTGCCTGACAAATGCTTGCGGCTTTTCAGGAGAAACTAAGATAAAAATACGATCGCCCTCTCGCCTGGTTTCTTCCTGCATTACCACCGTATCAGCACCCGCTGGCATCACAGCGCCCGTAAAAATTCGCGCCGCTTGCCCCGATTGCACCGTATTTCGAGGCTGATATCCCGCTGGAATTTCTTCGACTACTTCGAGTACCGCTGGTTTTTCGGCACTACAGTTTTCCACATCAGCAAACCGCACCGCGTACCCATCCATTGCCGAATTGTCCCAATAAGGAAAATCGAGGGAACCAGTGACGGGTGCAGCCAAAATGCGCCCCGATGCTGCCAGCAAGTCTACAGTTTCTACATCCCGCTGACTGTCGAGGGGTTGCGCCAAATTTAGAACGATCGATTCTGCTTCTTGTACTGACAGCATGACTGTCCCCCAGTTTGACAATACTCTTCTTAGTTTAGCAAAGTAGCAGCTATAGTGGAGAAGGATTTTTTTTATTCGTCTGCGGTAAACTTTCCTTTTCTTGTCCCTCGCTTATGACTGTTTCTCGTTCGGTTTTTAAACTCAATGGTTTATCTGTCTTGCTGGTGGCAATCTTGGTTATCTTGACTCAAATGTCAGGTTTACAAGTCAGTGATTTATTCTTTAACCCTTTTTTCTCTCCCAATCCCAATGTCGCCTTGTTAACTCGCACCTTTCAACTATTATGTTCTGTACCAGTCATTGTTTGTACCTTTAGCTATGGATTGGCTAAAACTATTCAACCGCGCCCTTCAGAAAATCGATTTATTCTCTTCTCGGCTTTGTTGACAGGTGGATTTTTACTAAATGAAATTTACCGAATTCATATATATATGGTAGCAGTGGGAATTCCCAAGCTAGGAGTCTGTTTGCTGTACGCCGTTGTTTTGTCCTCCTACGGATGGTTTTTTAGGCGAGAACTACAGTTGACTCCCTACCAAATATTGTTAGCTGGGTTGGGGTTGTTGTTTTTTGCGATCGGCGTTGATACGCTCAAGTTACAAAACCAGATAATAGCCAGTTTACTAGAAGGAGTGCCTAAATTGTTTAGCGAAATCAACATTGCCTTTTATTATTGGTATGTCTGCAAGTGTTTTGTCGAAAAAGCTTTTCATAAAATCTAGAATACCCAAGTATAAATTATGTCCAAAAAAGCAGCAGTAATTGGCTGTATAATCGGTACAGCAATCGGCGATGCGATCGGACTTCCTGTGGAAGGATTGTCAAAACGCAGGCAAAGTCTCATGTATCCAGAAATCAGCGGACACCATTTATTTATGGGGTGCGGCCTGGTTTCCGACGACACCGAACATACTTGTATGGTAGCGCAATCTTTAATTGTTTCGGGTGGAAATTTGCAGGTATTTTCGCAACAGCTTGCACTGAGATTTCGCTTCTGGTTTTTAGGCTTGCCAGCGGGCATCGGTTTCGCCACATTAAGAGCTATTTTAAAATTGTGGCTGGGATTTTCTGCTAATTCCAGCGGTGTTTTTTCTGCGGGTAACGGCCCTGCTATGAGAAGTGCAATTATCGGTGTTTGCTGCGGCGGCGACTTCCAAAAAATGCGAGAATTAGTCAGGATTTCTACGCGAATTACCCACACCGATCGCAAAGCAGAATACGCAGCATTGGCAGTAGCGATCGCCGCTTACCTAGCCAGCGAAAATACCGACATTTTACCGCAATATTATTATCGCATACTAACAGAATTACTGCCAACTGAATCGAGCGATTTTTTAGCACTCATCAACCAAGCTGCACTCAGTGCAGAACAACAGGAAACCACAGCAGATTTCGCCGCTAAACTTGGCTTTGAGCGGGGCATTAGCGGTTACATTTACAGTACAGTTCCGATCGCAATTCAGACTTGGCTTAGACACCAAAACAACTATCGAGAGGGCATATTAGAAATTATTCGCTGCGGCGGCGATACCGACACCAGCGCTGCAATTTTAGGAGGCATTATCGGTGCAAGAGTTGGCAAAAGCGGTATTCCTTCAAACTGGGTCAATAATTTGCTAGAATGGCCGAGAACAATTCAGTGGATGGAAGCACTGGGAGATAGATTAGCGCAAGTATGCGAAACTGGTAAAAGTCAGCGCGCAATGCCGCTGCTAACCAGCGCTATTTTCCCGCGAAACTTGTGTTTTTTGATGATAATATTAGTTCACGGATTTCGCAGGCTGCTGCCACCATATTAATCAACACATAACACCATGCTAGCAGTTACCATCAACTTTAATGCGATCGCCAAAATAACCGACGACCAATTTTATCAACTGTGCCGCGAAAACCCCGATGTCAAATTTGAACGCAACGCCCAAGGAGAAATAATCGTTATATCACCCACAGGAGGAGAAACCGGAAATTACAATTTTGAAATAGCTACTGATTTTGGAATTTGGAATCGACAAACCAAACTGGGAATTTGTTTCGATTCTTCAACTTGCTTCAAATTGCCCAGCGGTGCAAATCGTTCTCCCGATATCTCTTGGATTAAACAATCAAGATGGGACGCACTCACTCCAGAACAAAAACAAAAATTTCCTCCGATTGCCCCAGATTTTGTCTTAGAGTTAATGTCGCCAACCGACAGTCTCAAAGACACCCAAGACAAAATGCAAGAATACATGAATAACCAAGTCAAATTAGGTTGGTTAATTAACCGCAAAACGCGCCGAGTCGAAATCTATCGCCAAGGGCAAGAGAAAGAAGTTTTGGAATGTCCCACAGAACTATCAGGAGAAGATATTTTGCCCGGTTTCGTGCTAAACTTGCAAACACTTTGGACATAATATCTGAACTCACAGCAATTATTCACCGGAGTTACCGAACTGCACTATTAGTAAAGTAAGGTGCGTCAGAATCCTAAATTTTGAACGAGGGCTATATAACTCCACCTGACGCACCCTACAATTAAACTTATCTGCGTTAAATTTGCGTTCATCTGCGTTGAAAAAAATCCCATGGAAACTCAAGAAACAAATTCCCTAACAGCGGAACAACACAAACAGAAAATGCAGCGCCGCCAAGAAGTCCAATCTGAGCGCATCGCTAATTCCTCAAAAGAAAAAGGTTTAATAATTGTCAATACTGGTAACGGTAAAGGCAAAACCACGGCCGCTTTGGGAATGGTTGTACGATCGCTCGGTCACGGCTACCGCGTCGCCATAGTACAATTTATCAAAGGAGCTTGGGAACCCGCAGAGAAAGCCGTTTTTCAACTCTGGGAAAAACAGCTAGAATTTCATGCAATGGGAGAAGGTTTTACCTGGGACACGCAAGACAGAGACAGAGATATCGAAACAGCTCAAAAAGCCTGGGAAAAATCCCTAACTTTTATCTGCAATCCCGAATTTAAATTAGTTCTTCTAGATGAAGTAAATATAGCATTAAAACTAGGTTATTTGCAAGTCGAGCAAGTGATCTCCGGGTTAGACCAAAAACCCGAAGAAACCCACATTATTTTAACAGGCAGAGGCGCCCCGGCAGCGCTAATTGAACGGGCAGACTTGGTGACAGAAATGACATTAGTTAAGCATCCATTTCGAGAACAAGGTATTAAAGCTCAACCAGGTATTGAGTATTAATGTTGTTTGCAGTCAAGACTTTTTCCCCAATTTCAAAATTAAAATGGATCTATGCTGGCAACATTAAAGTAAAAGTTGACCCCTTGCCAAACTCGCTATTCACCGTAATTTCTCCGCCCAGCATCTGAGAGTATTTCTGCGCTATGGCCAAACCCAAACCCGTACCTCCGTACTTGCGGGTAGTCGAAGCATCGGCTTGCGTAAAAGGTTGAAATAACTTTTGTAGCTGTTGGGGAGTTATGCCAATTCCCGTATCAGTACACTTAAAAATTAACTGTTCAGAATCCCAACTATTCTCGTCATGTTTAATTCTTTCAACGCTGAGTGTAATTGTCCCTTTCTGAGTAAACTTAGCTGCATTGCTGAGCAAATTAAACAAAATTTGAGTAAACTTAGTTTTATCGGAATGCAATTCGCCAATATTATTAGGACACTCCACCTTCAGGCGATTGGTGTTTCGCAAAAATAGCGGCTCAACAGTTTTCGCTACATCTTGAACGGCATCCGAAACGTCAAAAGTTTTTAATTCAAGTTCCGCGTGACCGGCTTCAATCTTCGACAAGTCCAGAATATCATTAATTAATGTTAATAAAAGCTGCCCTGCATTGTGAATTCTCTCCAAATCCGACACAAAATCTTCTTCGCCCAAATCAAAAGCCTCTTCTTGCAGGATCTCGCTGTAACCGATAATCGCATTCAGAGGAGTTCGCAGTTCGTGGCTCATGTTAGCCAAAAACTGACTTTTAGCCAAATTAGCTGCTTCTGCGGCTTCCTTTGCCTTGTACAGTTCTGCCTCGGCTTGCAAGCGGTCGGTCACGTCGTGAGCCAGGACTAATTCAGCATTTCTGCTATCAAATAGCATGGCATAAGAAGTAATTTCTACATCAATAATTGTGCCGTCTTTTTTCTGGTGCTGCCACACACGGGCAAAATCAATACCGACATCTACTTGGGATATATTTTTTAACAATCTCGGCTGCTCTTGGGGGGGACGAATGTCCGCAACGGTCATGTTGAGAAATTCGTCGCGAGTGTAGCCGTAGTGGTGGATAGCAGCCTGATTGACGGCTATAAATTCCAGATTTTCTAAATCGTAAACCCACATCGGATGGGGGTTATTTTTAAACAAAAGTCTGTAGCGTTCTTCCGAGGCTCGCAGTTCGGCTTCGGCTTGCTTGCGCTCGGTAATGTCGCGGACAACAGTGCAAATAATCTCGCGGCCGCCGTAGGAAATTAAGCTGGCGCTTACTTCCACGTCCACGCAGGAACCGTCTCGTCGCAGGTAGAGAACTTCGCCAATTCTGAATTTTTTGTCGGCCAGCAGCAACTCGATATTTTTGTCAACTAGGTCTTTAGAGTAAGCGATGATATCGTAAATAGTCAGTTGGGAAATCGCATCAAGACTGTAATCGAGCAAGTTTCTAAACGCTGTATTGGCTTCCAAAAGGCGTTTGGTTTGAGCGTCCCACAGGAAAATGCAGTCTGTAGCTTGCTCGACTACGGCTCCGTAGCGGGCTTTTTCCTCAAGTTGTTCGCTTTCGGCGATCGCGATCGCACTCAGCATTCCGTTGATAGTATGGGCAAGGTCGGACAACTCATCTTCGCCCGTCACCGGCAGCCGCATCGAGAGGTCTTGGCTGCTGCTAACGCCGTTCACTGCTTTCGCCAAACCGCTCAGCGGAGACAGCACTAGATGCTCTAGCAGCAGCAAAGTGCAGCCGACAAACCCAATTCCCGCCAAAATTACAGACACCAGTAGGTATAGCAAACTAATTTGACCTTGGCGGTATATTTCTCTGGGGATATCCACCCGCAATAGCAGCGCAGGTCGATCGTAAATATCGCGGATCACAGCGTAACCCGCCATCGAATCTTCGCTTAAAGGACGCACCAAAATCGGTTTTTTTGCCGACAATTTCTCCCGTACTTTCTGAAAATCAGCCGGCAATTCAGGCTCATTAATGCTGTGTACAATCAGCGGCAAGCGAGTAATTTTAGACATCCGCTCAATACCAGCAGCATCTAAATTGCGCCCAAATATCAGCGTGCCTTGGATCGGGCCCGTGCTTTTAGTCGTGAGAATTGGTCGGGAAGTAATCAGTATCGGCCCTGACGGTAGCAGCAGGATACCAGCAAGGCTGCTTTTGGCGTTGGGGTGCTTCAACAGCAGCGGGTCACTGAGAGAAATGCGCCGTTTTAATGCTTCTGGAACAGGCGTTAGTTTCAGCTTTTCGCTGTCTAAACCCGTACCGTAAACTATTTTGCCAGAAGTATTGACAAATACGGCTATATTAACTCTTATATTAGCCAGCCCTTCTGGAATTAAATTGGAGGCAATGAATTCTGAGTTGCGGTTTTGCATGAAAGCATAGGTATCGTCCCAGGCCGACCAGTCGGCAAAGCGCGAGTTGAAGTCATCTGCGGTTTGCCCGAACACGCTGAGCACTCCCTTGACAACCTGTGTGGCTTCTTGTTCTTCTGCTTTGACAAGGCTGCCCAAGAGGATGCTTGAGGAGGCGGCATACAAAATGCCAGTCAGTCCAGCGATGGTAATGCCAACGATCGATAGTGTTTTCCGACGCAGTTTCATCTTGCCGTGTGTGTGGTATCTGTCTGAAATTCTCAACTCAGGAGCAATTTTACTGCTGTTTCAAGGATAATCAAGCAATTTGGTCTCTTGCCCCCGATTTATCAGTGGGGTCGCTTTCTTCAATTCTTTAATCGAAAATCGAAAATCGAAAATCGATTAAAGAAAATCGATTGATTGCTGGGGCTGCGCCAGTCTTCTGCTACTTTCCCCACACCTGCTGTTTGTGAGCTTTCTTGCAAATACCCAAGATGCGCCGATCGTTCTCGCTGATGGTGGAAATTGGGTAATACTGTTGCAGGTTTACGAAGTAGGGAGAGCGACTGCCGTCGTAACTGTCCACTACTGTTAAATTTAACTGAGTTCCCTCGCTTGTGCCGTAAAAACAGTAAAAAGCAGACCGAGGCAGGTAAAAAGCGCCGACTACCTTACTCTGCCACATTTCAAATACAAAATATTCTTTTTTAATTTCATTGGGCTGGCTCGACTGGCCGTAGAGGTAAATTCCCTCTCCTAAACCTGTGCTAGCCGTATCTGGCGCAGGATTTGAGGGAGATTGCGACCGGAAAACGCCGGATTTGATGTCCGAGTGCTGTGTCCCGCGTGCCGGGAATCCGATGCCGAAGTTACCGGGCGAGAGAGCAAGCACGATCGCGAGTGCTTCTAAACTGCCTGTCAATATCAAATAATTTAAAACCACTCTCCTACCCAAAATTTTAAATAGCTGCCGGTAAGCGCGCCTCTTGTAACAGTTTCAAAAAGCTTCTAGAGAAACCGGGTATCTGGCTTAACGCTGGCTATTCACTTGAAGGAACGATCGCCCGCCCGGTTCCTGAACTTAAATATAAGATTAGTCTTGACAAATTTTGCGATCTACCGAAAGCGCGATCGACCACTCATATCGTTTCCGGTTGCATCGGTATTGTTCAAATGTCCAAACAGTCAACAGTCAACAGTCAACAGTCAACAGTCAACAATCACCTGACGGTTGCACCGGCATTGATATCAAATAAAAGTCTCCTTCCCAGCGCCGTGCCAACACGAAAAAAAAAGTTGAGATTTTGGGGAAAATCTCAACTTTTTTAGTGACTAACTAGCCAAGTATTCTCGGACTTGAGATTGGCGGCGCCGCAGGTGGGCGAGGGCTTGATGTTCTAGCTGCCGCACCCGTTCGCGGCTGAGATTGAGCCGTTCTCCGACTTTCGCCAGAGACATTTCGGTGCCGTCTTCCAAACCGAAGCGCAGAATTATCACATCTCGTTGCTGGGGGGTAAGTTCTGATATCAAAGTATCGAGGTCTTGCCGCAGCAATTCCGAGGTAATGTAGTTATCGGGAGATGCAGTTTCGTCTTCTAAGAGTTCTTGCAGTTCGGTATCTTGGTTGTCTCCTACCCGCAAGTCCAAAGAAACTGGATGTCTTGCCATCAGCAGGTATTCTCGAATTTGGGAAGGTTGCAGTTCCAAGGCGGAGGCAATTTCCCCTGGTGTGGGAGAGCGGCCCAACTGCTGCGTGAGTTCCCGCTGCACTTTTTTGATTTTATTCAGTTTTTCGGTAATGTGAATTGGCAATCGAATGGTGCGGGCGTGTTGGGCGATCGCGCGGGTAATTGCTTGCCGAATCCACCAGTAGGCATAGGTAGAAAATTTGTATCCCCGCATCGGGTCAAATTTTTCGACTCCTCGTTCTAAACCGAGGGTGCCTTCTTGAATTAAATCCAAGAATTCCATATTGCGTTTCTGGTATTTTTTGGCGATCGCCACTACTAGCCGCAAATTCGCTTCAATCATCTTTTGCTTGGCGCGCCGCCCTATGTGCAATATCCGGTTTAGTTCGGCTTCTGTCAACTCCATTTCGGCAGCCCACTCAAGCTGAGTGGGTTCCCGCTGCCATTCTTTGGCAAGTTCTTGTTTTGCTTCGATTAATTTCATCATTTGCTGCACCTGCTTCCCGAAAACAATCTCTTCTTCTCGGGTTAGCAGGGGTACTCGACCGATCTCGTGCAGATAGGTACGAACCGTATCCGTTGAGGAGTATGGCCGGCTGCCCATGCGATCGGCTTTCACTGTTTTGTTTTTGGGGGTTGTGGTGGACATGGGTGAGTATTGCACTCCTTGTAACAACAGATAAAAAGTTGGTGATACCCTGTCCCACTTTTGCAAGTGGGATGAAGACTGCGACAGGGGGGATGTTTCCCCTCCTGTTTATCGGTGACGATCGGTAGAAGCTTGTGGTTTGGGATTACTTTTGTGCTGGATTTTCCAGTAATCCCCGTCGATTTTCCGTATATCGCTAGCTTTAACGGCTAGTTCAAGGCGAAGTGAATTTAAGTTTACTTTGCTCAATATTATTCCAAATTTTGAGGATCGTAAAGGGTAAAAACCTCTGTCTTAAGGTCAAGATTCTACATTTTTCCTTAAGGTTTTAAATTCCCTGCTAGTTTTAACTGCAACTCAACTTCACAATACTCATGCAAACAGACTCATGCAAACAGACTCATGCAATTCGAGGGCTTTTTTTGCTCTCTGTTCTATCATCGCCTGAATTTTTCTCGCTGCCTAGATGCTGCGATGCGAGATAACCGAACTCGATCGCCGTATTAGCTGCGACTTAGGCTTTAAAATATATATTGACATTTTTCTGAGAATATGCTACTGCAACTCGGCTGTGAGTAAGTAAAGGTGTATAAAGGCTGGCTGTTGGGCTGTTTAAGTTGAATTGTGCCGCGATGCTCAACCAGATTTAAGCTTATGCAGATTTTGTGAAGTTAGGGATGAGGGGTGAGGGGGTGAAAGGGGAAAAGCTTCTGGCTGAAAGCTGGGGGCTAATTTGTTTGACGTTCGATCGTAATTTCTAATTAAAGAGACTTTAAGGGCGATCGCACTTTGTAGCTCTTCTAATTCTCAAGGCTAGATTAAACCCGCAACAAAAACGACTACTCTATATTAAAATTAGCACAAAAGCTCGATCGGGTGCAGCAATGAAAGCTAAAAATTTCCCACAATTAGCATTACTATCGCTGGTGTGTGTCGCCTGTGTGAAAAACCCATTCGCACAAGCACCCGCCGCGTCGCCCGCACCCAATAGCCCAACTCCTACGCCAATTCAAACTCAATCTCCAAATCCTACGCCCGTTCCGACTCAAACGAGTTTAGAGGTTGCCCAAAAACCTACAAATTCCCTGCCACCTGCACAAACTTACGACATCCGCGTTATCAGTAACCAACTATGGAGACGGCTGACAAAAATTACCTTTGGTGAAGATAGCATTATAGTGACTATGGCGATTACAAATGGTAGCAAGGAAGTTGTAATGCTTAATAGTAAAGATGGTATGTATCTCTACGACAACTATGGGCAACGATATAATTTATTACCTCCCTCCAATAATACCCAAATTATGATTAAACCCGGCACTACGCTCAAAGGGCAGTTTGTATTCGTAGGTTGGTTACAACCGAAAGCCAAATATTTGGCGCTATATTCCACTCTAAATTATGATGGTAGATCTCTTACCCTATTCAACAATATTCCAATTAACAGGTGATTGAGAAATGACAAAGCTAATTAGACTAATTAATACTACGATAATCTCATCATTGCTTTTCGCGACCTCATCCTCTCAGTTGGCTGCCAGTACATCCGCAAAAGTCGATACTGTTGAATCAGAATCAACAGCAGTTACAACCTTAGAAGTAATACCAATTGCTCCAACTACAGTTAAAGTTGAAATTATTGCTCAGACTACAGTAAAAGTTGAGAATATCACCGCGAATCTAACTGCGACAGAGGAGCAGCTACCAACTCAAATAACAACCGAGACTGTCAAAAAGATTGAAACAGAGTTGAAGGCAGAAAAAGTATCTGAAGGCATCAGAATTAATGTGCCAGAAACTATTTTATTTGATTTTGACAAATATAACGTCCGCGCCCAAGCTAAACCCACTCTCACCAAGATAAATCTGCTGCTGAGACATTACAAAAATGCCCAAATATTCATCAACGGACACACCGACAACCACGGGGAAGATTCCTATAATCTCGAACTTTCCCAGAAGCGAGCCGCAGCGGTAAAATATTATTTTATCAACGTTTTCAAGGTGCAGAATACCCGAATGCAAACCAAAGGGTACGGCAAAACTAAACAGATTTCTCCTAATAATAATTTAGACGGCTCAGACAACCCGGTGGGGAGGGAGAAAAACCGCCGCGTTGAATTAATTATTAAAACATAGGAATTAGATTTTTTTAACCGCAGATGCACGCAGGTTAACGCTGATAAAGAGGGATTTTATAAGGGTTTAATCTGTTGTTAAAATCCCAAATCCATTTTAGCAGCTTCTGATTCGGCAAATACTTGTTCGTCGGGCATTTCTTGCCAGTCAATATCCCCAATTTCTCTGTAGAATTGCTCGTCGTAAGGACGAGTTTGCACGACTACGGGCATGGGTACGGCGTGCCCCAAAACTAATGCTTGCTGTTTGGAGTCGAGTTTTGCCAAAACCGATCGCAAACTCTGCCCTCCAGAAACGCCGGTGAAAATAGCATCAATGTCTTTATCGTCGTTTAGCAAAGCTGTAATGCGCGTTCCGACTTGCGACATGACTTCGGCGTCGATCCCGGAGGGACGCTGGTCTACAATCAGCAGGGTGACGAAGTATTTTCGCATTTCGCGGGCAATTGTACCGAAAATAGTCGATCGCACGATCGCCGGATCGAGAAAGCGGTGAGCTTCTTCAATGGTAATCACCAACGGCTGCGGGCGATCGCACGGATTTTTGCTCTGCAAAAACTTCTCAGCTTTTCGCACGTAAGATTCGTGAATGCGGCGAGTAATCACGTTTGCTGCTAACATATACGACAGCAAATCCGAGTGGGAACCAAACTCAATTACTACATTTTTTCCACCATCCAAACACTGCAAAACTTCAGTTACATAATTTTTCGGACAGCGTTTCCGAATGTATTTCAAATCATTCAGTCGCTCTAATTTGCGCTGCAAAGCCATAATCGAAGACTTATTTCCCCGCTTTTCTTCGCAAAACATTTGGATATCTTCGTTGGTCATTTCCAGCAACTTGTTGATCCAACCACTCCCCAACTCATTTCGCAAAATAATCGCATTTTCGATACTAGCTTCCGACAAATTCAACTCGCGCTGCACCAGCGCGATGTCTTCCACTTCAATTTGATCGAAACTCAAAAACAATTCTTGAGCGTCGCGGACTCCCCGGCGTTTTGTCGATTCTGGATCGAGGGTATAAATCTGAATTTTATCGGGAAACAACTGCCGCAAACCTTTAACAGTGCTGAACTGTTTCCCTTCCGAAACAGCTTCCCACCCGTACTCCGAGTGCATATCAAAAATTAAATTAACAGCAGCTTGCTTGCGAATAATTCCAGATAGAAGCAAGCGAGTCAGAAAAGATTTTCCCGTTCCCGACTTGCCAAAAACTCCGTTGCTGCGTTCCACAAATCGGTCTAAATCCAAGCATACAGCAACGTCCATGTCAATCGGTTTGCCGATCGCAAAATTGCGGCGGTACGGGTCATCTTCCCAGCCAAAAACTGCCCGAAAATCGGTTTCTTTGGCATCAAACACCTGGGAAAAGTGGCTGGGAATAGTTTTAACGGGCAGCAACTCAATATCGGCGCCGCTTTGCGGCTCAAAAGAGCCCAAATTTCCTAACGCCAACTTGTTCTCGCGAACTCCGCCGTTTTTCGTCGGATCGAAAATTGCCTGCTGTTTTTCTCGTTCAGCAGTCAACATCAACATCGGCGACAGTTCGATCGTACCGTAGGTGCTGCTACCGGCTAGCACTGCTAGAAGAAAATCGTCGTTGGGATTGGGAGGATTCGATAAAATGCGAGCGCTGGAAGTTCCGAGAGACACGTCGGTGAGCATACAGAAAAAGTGCGATCGCACCCCCCGCACTACCAAAAATTTCCCCACCCTCATATCTTCCACCGAAACATCGGCGTGCAGTCGCACTTCTAATCCCTTGCTCAGGGAACCTTGAATAACAGAGCCTAACGGTTTTTCAGTAGTCATCAGTCAGTTGTAGTTGTTAGTTGTTAGTTGTTATTTGTTAGTTGTTATTTGTTAGTTGTTGGTTGTTATATTATGTCCGGTTGCATCGGAATAATATATTTAGATTATCTCAGTGCGAGCGGGGACGCTGGCGGAGTGAATCGCGAGCGGGGACGCTCGCATTGCATCGGAATAATATATTTAGATTATCTCAGTGCGAGCGGGGACGCTGGCGGAGTGAATCGCGAGCGGGGACGCTCGCACTATATAATTCCGATGCCACCGGATTTGATATTATTTGTTATTTGTTATTGCACAGCTATTAGCAACTGCCAACTGCCAACTGCCAACTGCCAATTGACTAATTACCATTCCGATTCTAATGACCGTTCAAAGAAACTCGGACTCAGATTTATATCGGTCAAATCCGTTTCGCTCAAATAAGCGTCGGTCAAAGATACCCCTTTCAGGTTGGCGCCTTTCAGGTTAGCACCTTTAAGGTTAGCACCTCTAAGATTAACTCGAAATAAATGAGCATCGCTCAAGTCTACCTCAGTTAAATCTGCTCCCTCCAAATTTACTCTCATCAAATCTGCTTTTCTGAGGTCTGCTTCGTTTAACTTAGCGCCGCTGAGGTCAGCTTTTGTCAAGTCTACACCTCTCAAGTCTGCCCCGCTCAAGTTAGCGAGCAGCAAAGTAGCTCCGGTGAAATCTGTCTCCCTCAAATCGGCATCGCTTAAATTAGCGCCGCTGAGGTCGGCCCTTGTTAAGTCTACGCCCCGGAGGTCAGCAGAACTCAAGTTTACTTGGTGCAAAATTGCGCCGCTTAAATCGGCTCCTCTCAAATCTGTTCCTTCCAAGTTTGCACCTTTGAGGTAAGCTTTTTTTAAGCTGGCTCTGCTGAGGTCTACATTTTTGAGATTGACCGAACTTAAGTTAGAACCGCTCAAATTAGCTCCGCTTAAATCTGACCCGTTTAAGTCGGCTCCGGTTAAGTTTACCCCTTGCAGCGATACATTGGGAGCAATTAAATAAGCTCCGCCCAGACTGGGGTCAATGCCTTCTGAAAACAATGTTTTGTTGCTGTAAACAGCTTTTTCTAAAATGGTGCCGCTCAAACTGGCTTCCCTCAAATCCGCTCCGCTGAGGTTGGCTCCTGCTAAGTTTGCCCGATCGAGTTTGGCTCCAAATAAAATAGCTTTGTATAAGTTTGTCCGCCGCAAATCGGCTCCTTTTAAATCGGCTCCGGTCAAATCTACCATAATCAGATTTAATCCCGGGAGCGAGGCATTGGGAGCTAGCAAAATTGCTCCCATTGCGCCTGGGTCAATACCTTCGGGAAAGAGAGTCCGGTTGTTGTAGACGGCCTTGTCTAAAATCGCGTCGGTCATCTGAGAACCGCGCAAATCAGCGCCGCTGAGGTTGGCTCTGGTTAAGTTGGCTTCTTGGAGATTTGCTCCAACTAAATTAGCCTTGATCAAACTTGCTTGTTGGAGGTTGGCTTGACTGAGTTCGGCTCCTACGAGAGTAGCCTCTCGGAGGATAGCACCGGTCAAATCGGCTCTGGTGAGGTTGGCTAAATTGAGAAGTGACTCAGCTAAATCCGCGCCGCCCAGATTGGCGTCGGTGAGGTCGGCTTCGATCAAATCTGCATACCTGAGAATAGCGTCGCCCAGATTGGTTTCTCGGAGGTCTGTTCCTCTGAGGTTGGCTCCCCGGAGTTCCGCACCGCCGAGGTTGGTGCCTTTAAGCGCTTGTCCTCTGAGGTCGAGTCGGTGCAGAAAGTCACCAACGTTCATGTCCATGTCGATTTGCCCTCTTTGTTCTTGACCCTAGCTTGACATTCCGAGGGCTCAATCGGAAATAGGACAAAAACTGTAGATTGTTTGAGGTTGAAGCCTTTCGCACGCAGACGCTACTTGTCCGAGGGGGAAGGTCTCTCGATCGAGCTGGACTTGCAGGGTTTTGAGCGGATCGCTACCGGAGGAAACCATGAATTCTAATGTTTGCAAATTCGGGTCTGTGCTGAGGTCGCCGAGAATTTGGGCGATCGCCTTGACGTAAGGATGATTTACCTCCGAGTACCAGTCGGGAGCCGCGAGTCCGGCTTGATCGAAGCCGAGATGAACGATCAGGGAGCCTTCTCCGAACAGGGCTATTCCTACCGGCCGCGCTTCTTCTTGCAGCAGCAAGTCCTGGGCCGCCGCCAAATGCCGCAGTTTTTCGAGGTGTTCGTACCGATTTTGAATGGCAGCATTTTCGTCTTTTCCTTCTGCTTTCTGCCTTCTACCTTCTGCCTTCGTTTCGTTCCACTGAATCGCTACTGTTACTAGATAAGTTTGCAGCAGCAGATGACCGAGTTTTTGAGCTTTTGTTGCCAGATAGATCGAGTTGTAATCTGTGGCTTCAATTAGTAAGGGGACGCGATCGGCTACTTCAATTCCGTAACCTTTCAAACCTGCAATTTTGCGCGGGTTGTTAGTAATCAACCGAATTTTTTGAACTCCCAAATCGTTCAGCATTTGCGCTCCGACGCCGTAGTTGCGTAAATCGGCGGGAAATCCCAACCGCTCGTTAGCTTCTACGGTATCGTATCCCAAATCTTGCAGCGAGTAAGCTTTTAGTTTATTTACCAATCCAATCCCCCGACCTTCTTGGCGCAAGTAAACTACGACGCCAGAACCGACATTTTCAATCATTTTCAGTGCCGCTTGCAGTTGCATCCGACAGTCGCAGCGCAGGGAACCAAAAGCATCGCCGGTCAGGCATTCGGAATGCACCCGCACCATCACGGGTTTGTCTTTAAATTCTGCCGGATCGCCCTTGACAATAGCAACGTGTTCTGAATTGTCTTGAGTGTCGCGGTAGGCGTAAATCATAAAATCGCCGAATTGAGTGGGCAATTTGGCGACTGTTTCGCGGCGGACGAATCGATCGTGCTTGAGCCGATAGCTAATTAAATCGGCAATGCTGATGATTTTGAGGTTGTGGGTTTTGGCGTACTCGATTAATTCCGGCAACCTCGCCATCGAACCGTCGGGGTTTTGAATTTCGCAGATGACGCCGGCGGGATACAAGCCGGCGAGTCTGGCGAGGTCAACCGAGGCCTCGGTGTGACCGGCGCGTTTGAGGACGCCGCCGTCGATCGCCCGCAGCGGGAAAATGTGACCGGGACGGCGCAAGTCTTGAGGTTTGGTGTCCGGGTGGATGGCTACTTGGATGGTGCGGGCCCGGTCTTCGGCGGAGATACCGGTACTGACGCCGTTGACTGCATCGATGCTGACGGTGAAGGCGGTTTGGTTGTTGTCGGTATTTTTGCTGACCATGAGGGGCAATTCGAGCCGATCGAGCCTTTCGCCGCTCAAGGCCAGACAAATCAAACCCCGGGCGTTCACGGCCATGAAATTGATGTTGTCCGGCGTGGCGAACTGGGCGGCACAAATCACGTCGCCTTCGTTTTCGCGGTTTTCGTCATCGACTACTACGAGCATCCGACCTGCTTTGAGTTCTGCCAGGGCGCTGTCGATCGAGTCAAATTGAAATGATTGTGTTGAGGTGTTGTTATTGGACACTGAGAATTTCAAGCTATAAACAGTAATGTTATGGAAATAGAAGCTATTTTTAATTGTAACCTTTTGTTTCCGACAGGGCGATTCCCAGTCCAGATGAGTTTGACAATTTTTCTAAACTCACTTACTATGATTCTTGCATTTTGTCAACAAAATATCTCCCAAATATTTCATGAGTTTGATTGAGATCGCGAATATTTTAGGTAAACCGTACTTCCAAGCTCCTAATTGCTTAATTATAATGTTGATTGTTTGGAGACAATGTGCGATCGGGCAAAAGCAATATTGAAATTAGGGCGGATTATTGCGAGATTGTGGCTAATGGAGTAAATGATTTTTTGAGGAAGGCTGACATTTAATTTAAAAGATCGGCGCAATGGGACAATATTGATATCCCGTCAAATTATCCCAATCATGAATAATTGGCCGAAATTCCTCCCCGATCCTACATCGTGCGCCAGAGGGTTTGCCTTAAGCATTAGCTTTTGGCTGATTGTTTCTCTACTGTGGCCCAGTGCTTACTATTATTCCTACGGATTTAGCAGGAGGTACTGGTACACCATCAGGAGCTCTGACTTTCAAGCCGTAATAACATTTGCTTGGTTGTGCCAAATCTTGTTATTTGCTTTCTATCACTGGGGAGTAACGAAGGTTGCCGAGTGGGTGGAAATTCGCCGACACAATCAGCAACCGCCGACTGTATCGGCTTGGCAGCACTGGAGGGAAGGCGTTATTGCATTTCTCACGCTGCCAGCAGCAATCATGATGGGAATTCCGGCGATCGCAATTTTTATGCTGCCGGTGAACAGCTCTTCGGGCGCGCTCGTTGCTTTAATTCTAGGAAGTGCGATCGCATCTGCTTACCTGTATCACTTCCGCTTTGCAAAGCAGCTTAAAATTATTCTTAAATTCTTATGGATTTTCTATGCAGACCTTCTAAAGATATTTGAACTTTTGTTAGTTCCAGTAGTAACTGGTACTCCGTTTTTTCTGCTAACTATTGCGACGGCAAAAATCCTACCGACACAGCTATTACCATTAACAACTTTTTTCTTAGTTGTGTGCGTACTGCTGAGCGGAATAGTGGGATATGCAGCTTTGCAGTATTGGTCAGCGCATTTAGTTAATTGGGCAGCGATGTGGTGGCCCGCCGACTCTCCTGGTTACAGTAACCTCCAAGCTCGAAAAGCTTGGAAACACAACAAAACAGCAACTAGCCAATCTTTTGCTCGGCACACAACCAGTTGGCACTTAGCAGCTAACGACGCTACCAACCTAATTTACCTAAATTTCATATCGCTCATCCTCGCTTTTTTCGGTTATGTGCTGTTTGGAGATTCGTCGGAGTTGACACAAACGCCAGAAGAGACTTTAGGATTGGTTGCGGTGCTAGCTTGGATGGCGCTGTGGCATTTCTGGGGGTGGCCTCGCGAAGTAGAAATTGCCACCGATAAGGGCAAGGCTAAGAAAAGTCAGAGTTCAGCTAAGAAAAAGCGATCGCCCAATTCTAACTCACCGCCTCCGAATCCGGTAGAACAAGAGCTAAATCAGCTCAAAGCCGCAAGCGGAATGAATCGGATGAAGCCTGTGAGGCGCGGGGCGCGCCCAACTCCTGAAATTCCCGAATGGTATGTGTTTCGCAGCGGTGAAGCCAAAGGGCCCTATACTAAATTGCAATTGTGGGAGATTCAGGAAATTACAGCCCGAACCAAAGTGCGGCGCGGGGAAGCCGAGTGGCTGCGCGCCGGTGAAATTCCAGAATTAGCGTCGTACCTCACTCAAAAATAAGGCGCTATCCCGAAAAAACTATTCTCGGCGGGGTTGAACACTTCTCCACAGCTTCAAATATTCAGGTCGAACAGATTCATCAATCTCCTCAGCTAAACTTTCAGGCAAATCGAGTTCGATAATTGATTGCATAGTTCAAGTTTCCCAAATAAAAAGCCCTCAACTTTGTGAGGGCTTTGCGATGCCAAGACGGAGACTTGAACTCCGGACACGTGGATTTTCAGTCCACTGCTCTACCAACTGAGCTATCTCGGCTTGTTTTTTTACGCTTAACCAGCTTAGCAGACATATGCTGAATTTAGCAAGCACTTTTGTAAAATAATTTTTAGTTCGCGCGACAACCCCCCGCCTGTAAGCTAAAAGCTGCACGCTTAAAACCCAAAATCGCAATGGCACAGCTACATCGGGGCAATGGGGGCAAGAGTCTGCTTGTCCTAGGGATAATTTGGCTGTTGGGGGCAATTAGCGATCGCCTCTGGTTTGCCTTCGATCGATCTATCCCCGCCTGGGATCAGGCAGAATACCTCACGAGTACCCTGAATTACTTGCAGGCGTTGCAGCATCCTCAGTGGTTTTCCGGGGAGTGGTGGACGAACTTCTGGCTGCTTTCGACGAAAATTCCGCCCTTGGCGTACATCTTAACGGTTCCGTTTCTTCAGGTGTTTGGTGCTGAGGGCGATCGGGCAACCCTCGTTCATTTATTATTTAGTGCAATTCTGCTCGCCTCAGTCTACAGTCTGGGCGTCCAATTATTTAACCGGCAAGTCGGTTTGTGGGGCGCTGCTATTTGCGTTTTGTTGCCGGGACTTTATCGCTTCCGCTTGCAATTTTTGCTCGACTTTCCCCTAACTGCTGCGATTACTTTTTGTTTTTATTGTTTGACAATGTGGAAGCAGGAAGCAGAAAGTTCGGCAACGGATTTTATAACGGATGTAACTGATAGAACCCCGTTGGAAGAACGAACACAGAAAAAGTATAAATTCTCTTCCACTCCCCCCCTCTCGCCGTTATCTTTCTTTTGGGCGATCGCCTTTGGAATTTCTCTCGGTTTATCAATTTTAGTCAAACACACTACTGTATTATTTCTGTTTACCCCGATTGTGTGGTTGGCTGTTGGTGCTGTGCGGCAAAAAGCTTGGGGAAGATTAGCTCAATTAGCAGGTGCTTTGTTGCTGTCGGCGGCGGTGTTTGGCCCGTGGGCAAAAACCAATTGGCTGTTAATTTTGACTGGGGGAAAACGGGCTACTTTCGATTCTGCGATCGCCGAAGGAGATCCAAGCCTGAATACGATCGGCGCTTGGATTTACTACGCTCAGCATTTACCAGAACACGTTTCTTGGCCTCTCTTACTTATTCCCTCAGTCGGATTGATACTTTATTGGCGTCGCCGCCGCGAGTCTCCGTCAATCTTTCACATTAACTCCTGTCGGTGGCTGGCTGTTTTTTGGGTTGGGTCTTATTTAATTAACTCGCTAAATATCAACAAAGACGACCGATATGTTTTACCTTATTTACCTGTTTTAGCAATCTTTTTAGCATATGGTTTAACGCTGTGGCCTCGCAAGTGGGGGTCACAAATTCGCTGGGGTACAATTGGCTTGGCAATTCTGGCGATGCTGTTGCATATGTGGCCTTTGGGAGGTTCTCTAGGACATAACTTAGTTCAAACTATTAGTCCCGGCAATTCCAGTTATCCTTACTTGGGGAAAGAGTGGCCGCACCGAGAGGTAATTGCAGAAATTATTGATACGGAACCCTATTTGCAATCGACTTTAGGCGTGTTACCTTCGACTGCGGAAATTAACCAGCACAATTTGAATTATTACGGTGCTTTGGCGAATTTTCAGGTTTACGGGCGGCAGGTGGGAACGAATTTAAAAGAAGTGCCGCAAGATGTGCGATCGCTCTCTTGGTTCGTAACTAAAACTGGGCCGCAAGGTTCGATTCGCGAACGGATTAAACAAGCTCAAAATGCAGCGGTGGCGACGATTGAAAAAGGCGAGAAGTTCCTGTTACAAAAAACTTGGATTTTGCCTGACAATACTAATTTGAATCTTTATCACAAGCGGTTGCAGCCTGTGGAAGTACAGCCGTTGAATGAAGCGCGATCGCAAGTACAATTAGATCGAGTTACTGTTGCGGCTTTTTCAGTTCCCGGAGTTGCGCTGCCGGTAACTTATACTTGGTCTGGACCTTGGCAGCAGTTGCAGTCTGGTTTAGTGTTGGTAACGTGGCAAAATCAGCAGTCTGGCGATATTCCACCGGGACAGACTTTCAGGATTTTACACGATCGCGCGATCGCCCAGGCGACTTTGCATCCGGGGATTTTGGAAGCCGATAAATTTGCTGTGGGCTTTCAAATTGTCGATCGCACGGCGATGCTTCCTCCTGCTAATATTGCACCGGGAAGTTACAATCTGCAAGCTACTTATCTAAATCGGAAAACCGGCGAAACTTATCCGATTAATGTGCCGGCAGTTAGTGTTAAAATCGAGGCAGAGCCTCTGGATATGCGTTCTCAGGCTCTTGCTGGTAACGAGGATAAGCCTGAGTTAGATTTGGTGACTCAATTGCGGGCGATGGCGGCTAATTTACCGCAAGGATTGCCCGGTTTAGAACCCGTGTTCGAGCAGATTGGACGCATCAATCAGTACGATCCAATTCAAGATTATACCGTTCAAGCGGAACAAGCGTTAGAATATCGGCTGAAGCAGGAACCCAATAATCTAGAATGGGCTTATGCTTTGGCATTTTCTCGGGTATTGCAGCAGAATGTCAAAAGTTCGATCGCCGCCTTAGAAAAAGTCACTCAACTCGACTCAAAAAACCCTTACGCTTACGCCTATCTCGCGTTCGTACACCTGTACGGCTGGCATCCGAAAGCCGCTCAAACTGCCTTAAAACCAGCTCTGGATATCAACCCCAACCTACCGGAAATTAGAGTTTTAAACGGTGTAGCGGCACTGATGCAAGGTAATCTCATCCAAGCATGGCAAGATTTGCAATACTTGAAAAAGTTGAAAATTTAACAATCCCTTTAATTGTGGCACGGGCGTCCCGCCTGTGCTTAGAAATCTGTAAAAACTAATGAACCAACCAAGAATAATCTCCCTAATTCCCAGTGCCACCGAAATTGTAGCAGTTTTAGGATTAACCGATGCCATTGTGGGCCGTTCTCACGAATGCGATTATCCCCCAGAAATCCAAAATTTACCTGTTTGCACTCAGCCTAAATTCAATCCCGAAGGAACTAGCAGCGAAATTCACAACCGCGTGACAGAATTGTTGCAAAATGCGCTGAGTGTCTATAAAGTAGAAATAGATACTTTGGAAAAATTGCAGCCAACTCACATTATTACTCAAGCTCAATGTGAAGTCTGCGCTTGTTCTCTAGCAGAGGTTGAACAAGCAGTAAGCACGCTGGTAAATAGCAAGCCGGAAATTATTTCTTTGCAGCCCAATTTGCTTGCAGAAATCTGGACGGATATTGGGCGAGTTGCTGCTGCTTTGGGCGTAAATGGCAAAAGTACGATCGCACTTTTGCAATCCCGCATCGATGCTATTATCTTAAAAACCCAAACATTAACCGTTAAACCCGCAGTAGCCTGCATCGAATGGATTGAACCTTTGATGGCTGCGGGAAATTGGATTCCCGAATTAGTTGGAATGGCGGGAGGAAATTCGCTGTTTGGGGTTATAGGCGAACATTCCCCTTGGTTAAAATGGGAATCGCTGGTAGAAGCTAATCCCGATGTAATTATTTTCATGCCTTGCGGCTTTGATTTAAACCGCACTCGCAGCGAAGCAATCGAGATAACTAAACACGCAGAATGGCAAAATTTGCAAGCAGTAAAAACGGGTAAAGTTTATATAACTGACGGCAATGCTTACTTTAACAGGCCGGGGCCGAGATTAGTTGATTCCTTAGAAATTTTAGCAGAAATTCTCCATCCCGAAATCTTCGATTTTGGCTATCGGGGTAAGGGTTGGCAGCGATTTTTGCCAGTGTCAGCAGCTAGCTAAAACTTTATCTATACCAATTCAGAATTGCCTGCCCTAAAAATAAGGACACAACATTGTTGTGTCCCTACAAAATATCTGTATTTCACCCGATATCATTTAATTGCTGTAGGGAAACGGCAGTGCCGTTTCCGGGGTAATGCGTTCATTGTGTGCCATAAAAATAAGGACACAACAATGTTGTGTCCCTACAAAATACCTGTATTTTACTCGATATCAGTTAATTGCTGTAGATGCAAAAACCGCTAGTCTTACTTCGCATCAGCGGGGATCAAAACCTTGTCAATTACGTGAACAACGCCGTTGCTAGCTTTGATATCAGCTTTCACAACATTAGCGCCGCTGACGGTAACTTTGCCTGCGCTAACTACTACTTTCAGCGAGGTGCCTTCAACACTTTTAACATCGCCGGATTTCAGGCTAGTAGATAAAACTGAACCAGGAACAACGTGGTAAGTTAAAATCTTAGTAAGTTTGGCTTTGTTGGCCGGTTTCAGCAAGTCATCCAAAGTGCCTTTTGGCAAAGCAGCAAATGCCGCGTCTGTCGGTGCGAAAACAGTGAAAGGGCCTTTTCCTTGTAAAGTTGTAACCAAACCTGCGGCTGTCAAAGCCTTTGTCAGAGTCTTGAATTGAGCGTCGCCAGATGCAATAGCGACAATATCCTTCGCTTGAGCCATTGGTGCGGGCGAAGCAGCAGTTTTTACGCTTCCTGGAGCTTGTTGAGTTTGAGTTGCATTAGCAACATTCGTGTTGGAGTTGATGTGAGCCCAAGCTGGGAAACCGATTAGCGCGCTAGCGCCGATTACTCCTGCGAAACCTGCGAGTTGTTTCATCCAGTTAGGTACATTTTGATTTTTCATTGCGCTGGCATTTCCTTATTACTACGTAAAACAGTGAACATGAATTCTTCTGTTAGCCAAATCTCTACAAAAGGTATGGTTTGAAGAGGCTAAGGTAGAGAGAAAAATCTCTGGCATTCCCGATCGACCAAAACTCCCCCACTATAACGCAAGCTGAGGGGAAAAGAGCTTCAACCGCTAAATCTGTAACTCAAAACCTCAATCACCGAACCAGTTTGGGGTAAGTCAGCAGATTTTATCGAAATCGTGTCATTATTCAATCGGCGCACCGGCGTACCATCCATCAGCGCCAAGAATTCATCTAGCGGCACCAAATCGCACGCAGCAGCATCGGCGGCTTGGGTTTTGAAATGTGTGGGAATCACCATCTTCGGTTTGAGAAGTTGCAAAGTTTGCTTCGCTTCCGCCGGAGTGTAAGCTTTCGGCCCTCCGCCGACGGGAATCAGCACTACATCCGGCCGCCCGATCAAGATTTGTTCTTCAATGCCGATCGGGCCAGCAACTCCGCCCAAGTGTAAAATCTTAACGCCCGCTTGCTGCCACAGCCAAGCCACGTTGACCCCAAACCGTCTTCCTCCCTCACGGTCTTTTTGCGTCCGAATCCCTTGAATCCGCAGCCCGTTAGACCTGTAAGCCCCCGGTTCGTACAAAAGACCCGGATTGCCCGCAAATCCGTCGATCGCCCCTTCATCGAGCAACCGGCTGCTAATCAGAATCAAATCTGTTGGCACTTTAGGAGAGCGATAGCCTGCGGTACAGCCCAGGGGGCGAAAAGGATTCACCAGCACCCTCGCACCGCCTCCGGCGAACAAGAAGCAAGTGTGGCCCAACCACTGAACCGACAAAGAATCAGCAGTTTGAGCTTGATAGCTTTCCCATCCAGATGGTAAACCAGTTGCTAAAGCTGCTAGCAAACCCGTCTGTGCGTAACGTATTAATTGTCGCCGTTTCATCTTGTGGTTGCGGTTGTCGGGTGTTGGTCGTTTGTTGTTATACCACAAATCCATGAAAAAACTATATATTCAATTTGTTGAATCTTTCAGAATCAGATCGCCCTGACAAGTTACCCGAAATCAGGACACGGCAGTGCCGTTTCCCTACAATTAGTCGGGTGATGTTTTGGGTTAGGGACACGGCATTGCCGTGTCCTCCTCAATGTTTTGGGATAGGAGCACGGCATTGCCATGTCCTCCGTTCGTTGCCCGTTTATCGATCGTTATATCCGATCGCACTTTTTACGCAATCCAAAAAAGCTCTAAAGCCGTTCCAAGAAATTTCGCAATAATTGCTTTCCCGAAGTCGTCAAAATACTTTCCGGGTGAAACTGTACGCCTTCAATGTGCGGATATTCCCGATGCCGCACGCCCATAATAGTTCCGTCTTCAACCCAAGCCGTAATTTCCAAAACTTCTGGACAGCTTTGCTTTTCAATTACTAAACTGTGATAGCGAGTTGCAATCATCGGCGATTCCACTCCGACAAAAACTCCGACTCCTGCGTGTTCTACCTGAGAAGTTTTGCCGTGCATCAAAACGGGTGCAGAAACAATTTTGCCGCCGAATACTTGACCGATACTTTGATGTCCGAGACACACGCCTAAAATTGGCAGAGTCGGCCCCAATTCTTTGATTAATTCCAGAGAAATTCCCGCATCTTCCGGCCGCCCCGGGCCTGGAGAAATCACCACTGCTGCCGGCTGCAATCGGCGAATTTCTGCTAAGGAAATTTGGTCGTTGCGGTAGACTTGCACTTCGCTTGCTACGGGCAACTGGGCACCGAGTTCTCCTAGATACTGTACCAAATTGTATGTAAAGCTGTCGTAGTTATCGATGACTATAATCACGGGTTAAGTTGGATTTTAGGTTTTAGATTTTAGATTTTAGATTGACTCGCTGCCTGAAAGCAAGGGTTTGAAGATTTTAGATAGATGCCGAATATAAAAATAGCTGCAATATGTACGAATAAAACTAAAAACCTCAAATTGGTCATCTAAAACCTAAAATTTTCTGGATCCAATAAGTTACTGACGGGCGATCGCAATTTGAACGACTGCCCACAAGGGAGGAAGCAAAAGTGCAGCAGCAACAATTGCCGCGGCCATTGCCGATACCAGAACTGCTCCGGCAGCGCAGTCTTTGGCAATTCTGGCGAGTTCGTGGTAAGATTGCCCGACGGTCAAGTCTACCACCGATTCGATCGCCGTATTCAAAAGTTCCATTGCTAAAACTATGCCAATGGTGACGCCGATCACAGACATTTCTACAGGTTTCAGTTGCAAAAATAGGCCGAGTCCGATCGCCAATGTTCCTATAACTGTGTGAATCCGAAAATTGCGCTGAGTTTCAAAAGCATAAGTCAGCCCCCCCCAAGCGTATCTAAAACTCGTAGCTAAGCTAGATGCGATTTTCCACGACAGCTCTCGGTTGTATTTCAAGGCTTTTTTAGACTCGTGGACTGTCTGGCTAGAAGAGTCTGGAGGCATGGGCAGAAACTGTGCGATTTTTGATGAAATTGACGGTTTATCTAGTGTCATAAATAACCAACTTTAAGTTACAGAGATGAATGAAAGCTAGACTTTTTAAATTGACTTAATCAAGTCTAGATAACTTTCCTAAGTTTTTACTAAAGTTTTGGTTTAATTTCAGAAAGTTCTGTTGAGCTTGACATGATTTGTTAAGTAACCATCAACTTCAGTTATGCTGTTTGGATCGCAATGCCGATCGCCCGCAGCAATGTTTCTTGTCGATCGAGCATTTGAGTCAGACTCTCTTCATCCGGGTGATCCCACCCCAAAAGATGCAGAAAACCGTGGGCTGCCAGCCAAGCTAGTTCGGTCTTCAGGGGATGTCCTTGCTGCTGGGCTTGTCTGTTAGCTGTATCGATCGAGATCACGATATCACCCAAGTATAAAGGTTCAGATGACTGCATTTCCTCTAGCTGAGGACAGTCTACCTCTAAAGCTGCGAAAGCTAGTACATCGGTCGGTCGATCGAGCTGGCGGTACTGGAGGTTGAGGGCTTGCATCTCGGGATCGGCGGTTAAACGCAGACTGACTTCGTAGCCCGGGGCCACTGGCACATCCGCCGCCTGGTTTTCCAGCCAAACGCTAAACCAATTTTCCCAGGTTTCGGCCCAAATCTCCCCGCTGGCGGCACTTTCAGGGAGGTTGGAAGCGTCGGCAGACGGTTGGGCGAGCCCGTAACAGTCTTCGACGTTTACCTCGATTAACATTTTCAGCATCTGGTGTCAAGCAATATATTCAATTTTTTTACAATCTCAAATTGTGCGATCGAGCGGCACGGGATTTTGCTGTTGCTGGAAAGATACAGCAATCTGTTAGAGATTGCAACAGCCCGGGAACACCATCACCTTAACTCCCGATTAAGAAAGATCAAAAACATCAGCGGAAATTAGAGGCTGATTGTTGGAATCCCCGATTAAGAATTGAAATAGCGATCGAGAAAAGCCAAACCGACGAGTACGCCTAAAAGTCCCGCCGCAGTCAAGGCAAAGTGAAACAAAGAAGTCGCCCGCTTGCGAACCATGTTCCGCATCGCCAGCTTGACATAACTCGGTGGAGGTGCATTGTTTGTCGGCGCTGTCGGGGTTTCGGCGGCGGACTCTTCGGAGGCGGGAATTGCTGAGGGAGGTTGACTCATAACGGTTAGTTTAGAAGGTTAACAGAGGGGCTGCTGAGGACAGGCTCGCCCCGATGTTAACAAATATGTAACGTTTTGTGTAGGATTTTTTAGCTTTTCGATCGCCGCCACCCTGTTTAACGGGGATTATACCAACAGATTAATGTGCGATCGGGCTGATTATCAATTGGATATTTTATCTTCATCCCCGGATACACAAGGATAAATTAAATTCCCGATCGGTCTTCATCAGCCGTTTAACAAAAATTTTTAAATTGTCAAGTCGCACGATCGAGCGACACTCATTTGAGTTAACTCAAACGAGTGTCACCAGAAAAAGCGACTGTTAACCAATCGCGACGGGCAGTTATTCATAGATATAGCCACGGAAAAACAGAAACAAAATTTTCCTGGCAAATACCAGACCAAACACTTAAATTACTCTGACAAAAACATGGAAATTTCCACCTTTGAAATCCTCACAAAGCCGATCGCACCTGTGATTCCTAGTGCTCCAGAACTCGCCTCAGTTGCTCGCCGAGTCGTTCAGGGATACTTTCTCACCATCTCCAATCTCGAAGCGATCGACTTGCGATATCGGATTGAGTTTACCGTCAGCTTGCCCGTGCCGGCAGATGCTAATAAAATCTTGCTCGGCAACGCTGCGTTAATTATTGACGTTGAAGGCAATAACACCCCTGTAATTCTGACTCAGCAGCCGGGGAAACCGAAGGTATATCGCGGATTTTTCAAAATACCCGCTCACAAAACTGCATCTGTTGAATTGTTGCCAATTCTGCCAGCAAGTCTCAACCCAGGTTTGTTAGAAGTACGCGGATATGTCTCCCTGTTTTTGCCGCCGCGCCGAAGCTTTCCGATTCCTGTACCCCAAAGCGACAAACCAGTCAAGGTGTTATTAAATCCCGAAATTCGGGGTACTTTCTTGCCCAATGATTTCCCATCAGTAACTCGGAATTCACCTGACTTCGATCAAATTAGTTACACTTTAGCGATCGCCAGCGGAAAAGCCTTGAATGAGATTCCTCCTGAACCAGGCCAACAAATTATTATCGATCTGCCAATTGTTGCGCCGATTTTGGAAGAGTTACGCAACGGTACTTTGGACTTGCCTAGTTTGGAAGCAGACAATTCAGAAAAAGCTCAAATGCTAGTGCAACTGCTAGCCCAACTCGATGCCAACGATGTCAATTTGAAAGAGCTAAATACAGTGATGGACAAATTCGATATTCCTGTCAGAATGTCTCGCAGCTAGAACGGTTAAAGGGTAAGTAACTGTAGGGTGGGCAATGCCCACCTTACGTTTAATTCTACCAATTTTTACACTCAGTGAGGTTTTTCCAATGTCGAACTCATTTAAATTTCAGCCCGTTTCTTTTAGTTGGGTAGCTATTCATCCGCAGCCAAAAGGTGTTGTGCAATTTATTGGTGGAACTTTTTTTGGCAGTTTGCCAACTTTGTTTTATCGATATTTTTTACAGCAGTTGTTTGAAGAAGGTTATACCGTAGTTGCTTTGCCATTTAGATTTACTTTTCGTCACTGGCCGATCGCTATTGGGTTATTAAAAGAACAGGAGATGCTGAGAACCGAACTGACCGAAATTGCTCAAAGATTAGGCTATGAAAGCGAAATTTATCAGGATTTATCGAGTTATTTTTGGGTCGGTCACAGTCTGGGATGCAAGTATATTGCTCTTTTAGAATTTTTAAGCGACGATCGGTATCCAAATATTGTGGCTCAATTCTGCGATCGCCCTGACTGCGAACAGATTCAAAGCTTAATCGAAAATCTGGGCATCGACCGACCTTCAATTAAAGACCAGCCCTCCTTATTAATTGCTCCTGATATCAGCAATACAGAGAGCGCTATTCCAGTGCGATCGCTAGCACAATTCTTAGACAAATTCCGCTTAGGAGTGCTACCAACCAGAGAACAAACTCAATGCTTTATTGCTAATAGTTCTCTGTTTAATTTGACGGCAATAATTTCTTTCGATCGAGATGATATTGCTGGTTCTACCAATGATATCAACAAAAGTCCAGAAATACAAAAAAACAGCGATGTACTTTGGCTCATAGAACAGCTAAGTAATAGAAAATTGCCTTTGTTGAGCAAGGAAATAGAAGGGAAACATTTAGAGCCAGTTGGTATCAAAATCGGCAATTATATTGTTGACCTCAATCCTTGGGATAAATTCATCAAACACCTGAAAAGCAGATTTCTTGAATATTGGTCTGTTCATTTTTTGGATGCTTTGAAAAAGCGGTTAGGCGCTTAACTATCAGTTGTGATTTGCGATCGCCCTTTCAATCCCCTCTCCTCCAACAAAGCATCTGCCCAAGCAGCATCGGTTTCCGACAGCGCGGGAACGGCTGCGGCGGTGTAATCTATTCTAAAATCATAGGCGGCGCGATCGTAAACCCCATTTAATAACGCTTGTAAATCTACAATTGGTTCCACATCGCCTCCGCGCAAAGGCAAAGGAAAAGCCGGAATTGCATCCGGTAGATTAAACAAATACAAATCAGCGACGGGGCGACAATCTCCCCGACTCACCAAAATCCGATAACTTCCCTCAATATCATTCCCAAAAACAGGCAAAGGTTGGTAACTTCGCAGCAAGTCAATTTCCACTAAGTGCGATCGACTTCCGAACACCTTATACCGTTTTTCCTCATACATCTCCCGCCCTTTGCCGCGCTTGTTCGTCGGCGAAAGCACTTCTATTACTGTAACTACTTTCTTAGTTTCCTGTTCTATTACCTGCAAATAACTTTCTCTAACTTCCACCGTTGTAGGCACTCTCACTCTCAAAGCAGTCACAGGCGGCGACATGACAGCAACATTTCCAGTGCTAGAAGTTGCTGGAATTGGCGATCGTTGCACGGCCACATCGGGAATACCGACCAATAAAGCATCTTCCCCGCTGATTTGATAAATTCTTTGTTCGATGTCCACTAAATACTTAGGCAGCAGTTGCGGAGTCAAAAAATCTGCGATCGCTACTATCAACCGATTGTGAACCGCCCGCCAAAAGTCAGGACTTTCTAAATAGGGATTCATCCCCGGAAATGGATTAGGCATAATCGTACCTCCCGTTGATTACTATCATTTTAGCAAACAGATTAGAAAAACGCAGACAATATCAAACTATCATCTGCGTTAATCCCCGTGCATCTGCGGTTAAAAAACTCCCCTAAAAATCACCATAACTACTAATAGCAGCCTGCAACCTCCCAATCACTTCATCAACCGAAATCGCCCCCAACTCCCCAGAAGCCCGAGTCCGAATATTCAAACTATTCGCCTCAACCTCCTTCGCACCCACAACACCCATCACCGGAATTTTATCCTTCTCAGCATTGCGAATCAACTTGCCCAAACGCTCGCTATTCTCATCAGCTTCTGCGCGAATATTTAGCGCTTTCATCTTAGCCGCCACTTCCTTCGCAAACGGCAAAAACTCGGCGCTGACAGGCAACAATCGCACCTGAATCGGCGCCAACCACAGCGGAAAATCGCCCGCATACTGCTCGATCAAAATCCCGATCAAGCGTTCCAAAGAACCGAAAGGAGCGCGGTGAATCATCACCGGACGCTTGCGAGTGCCGTCTTCAGCGACGTATTCCAAATCAAAACGTTCTGGCAAATTGTAATCTACCTGAACAGTTCCTAATTGCCATTCTCTATCCAAGACATCTTGGAAAATAAAATCGAGTTTCGGCCCGTAAAAAGCCGCCTCCCCAATTCCCTCAAAATAATTCATTCCCAAAGTTTCCACCGCGCGGCGGATTGCACCTTGAGCCTTTTCCCAAGCTTCATCGGAACCGATATATTTATCTAAATTGTTCGGATCGCGGAAACTCAAACGCGCCTTAAAGTTTTTCAGTTGCAGACTCTTGAAGACTGACAGAATCAAATCCACCACGTTCAAAAATTCCTGATCCAACTGTTCCGGCGTGACAAACAAATGGGAATCATCCACCGTAAAGCCGCGCACCCGCGTTAAACCGCCCAATTCTCCCGATTGTTCGTAGCGGTAAACTGTGCCGAATTCCGCTAAGCGCATCGGCAGTTCGCGATAGGAACGCAGTTCGCTTTTGTAAATTTGAATGTGGAAAGGGCAATTCATGGGTTTCATCACAAAACCCTGTTCGTTTGCTGCCGCTTCTGCATCTTCTGCCATCAGCGGAAACATATCTTCTTTGTATTTCTGCCAGTGTCCAGAGATTTTGAACAAATCGACTCTGGCGATGTGGGGAGTCACAACTTGCAAATAGCCGCGCTTGATTTGTTCTTGTTTCAAGAAATCTTCTAAAATACTTCTCAAAACAGTGCCTTTCGGCGTCCACAAAGGCAAACCCGGCCCCACCGCATCAGCAAAGATAAACAAGCCTAATTCTTTACCTAATTTGCGGTGATCCCGCCTTAAGGCTTCTTCTTTGCGGTGTTTGTATGCTGCTAGCTGTTCGGGGGTTTCCCAAGCAGTGCCGTAAATGCGCTGTAGCTGAGCTTTGGTTTCGTCGCCGCGCCAATATGCGCCTGCTAGGCTTTCGAGTTCGATCGCCTTTGGATTCAACTCACTGGTATTATCCAAGTGAGGCCCCGCGCACAAATCCCACCATTCCTCGCCCAAATGGTAAAGAGTAATCGGTTCGATCAAACCTTCTAAAATTTCTAATTTGTAAGGTTCGTTAATCTCCTTAATTCTGCGTTCCGCTTCCTCCCGGCTGACTTCTTCGCGAGTGACAGGCAATTTGCGGTTGATGATTTTGATCATCTCTTTTTTAATGGCTTTTAAATCCTGTTCCGTAAAAGGTTCGGGAGTGTCAAAGTCATAATAGAAACCGTTTTCAATCCAAGGGCCAATTGTCACTTGCGCCTTGGGAAATAACTTCTGCACCGCCATCGCCATAACGTGGGAGGTGGTGTGGCGAATTTTTTTTAGTGCCTCCGACTCACTCGTGCGGGGCAACTCAATTTTAGCGGACTGTTCTGGAGCGGAAAGGGATTCTGAGCTAGACATCGGCTGAATTAGCAATTAATTTAGTTGCAGTTGCTTCTATCTTACTCAGATTGGGACAGCAACCGCCGACTTCCGGCTGGGGGACACTCCTGGAAATTAGTGATTCTGGGCATTGGGCATTAAGCATTGGGCATTGGGCATAGTTTTTTTCTTCCTTCT
Organism: Microcoleus pseudofavosus SVA1_A4; assembly: GCF_036700565.1. NCBI lineage: Bacteria > Bacillati > Cyanobacteriota > Cyanophyceae > Oscillatoriales > Microcoleaceae > Microcoleus > Microcoleus pseudofavosus. The sequence goes on along the minus strand of NZ_JAUBPE010000007.1, from coordinate 96,802 downwards.
TCCTTCCATGCGTTACATCCGTTACATCCCAAGAAAGCGAATCCGTTGCCGAACTTCCTTCTGCTATGAGCTGTCGCTAGCGAGTCTGAGCGCATATTTAGCAGAATTTTGGGATTGCGACTCACAAATCGCTGCTGACACTGTTAAATTTATTCACACCCACCTGGTAATTGTTGTTAAATCCTGGAATTTTTGTTATAATAATGTTACAAATTGTAAAGAGCATCTAAGATTAGAATAGATAAATAACCCAGTTTTAATCCATGCTTAATTCCAAATTGCCGGAATCAGAATTGCTCAAAGCGTTACTGGAACCGCTGTTAGAGGATTTCAATTACTGGTTGAACCGATCGGCAAAACTCTTAGAAACTGAGGAAATTCCCTTTCTGAGCGGCGAAGATCAATCCGACTTGCTGGCGCGAGTCAAACAGGCTCAGCAAGAAGTAGGCGCGGCTAAAGCTCTATTTCAAGCAACCGGAGGTCAAGTTGCAATTGAAACCGCAGCACTGATGCCGTGGCACAGACTGCTCGCCGAATGCTGGCAAGTATCGGCGCGCTTTCGATCGTTGCAGTCGGCTCCCCCTGGAAAATAAAGAAGCCAGTTCAAGTTAAACTTGCAGTCACATCCCAAACCTTGGGAAATGTCGCGGCTGACTTGACAATGTAAAACAGATTTCCAGTTAATAAGTTATTACTTGCTGAAACACTTTTGTAAATTGCTGTGTGGCTGTTTAGCCCGGAGGAGAAAATAATGTTGCACCTGCTTTATATTTTAGCTTTTACCGTTCTTGCCTTTCTGGCAGTCGGTAACTTAATCCGCAGTCTAGTCACCGTAGGTATGGAGTCCCAGCGCCCCCAACAATTCAGGGCAAATAATCGCTACGCATCCTATCCTCGCTCTCAAGCGGTACCCCATCCAGAACTTTTAGACGAATACGGAAACATTGTCAATGAGCCGCTGTTAGTGATGCGTTCGCTGACTGTCCAAGACGCTCGCGAACAATTAGATGCTCTCTACAAATCATCTCCGGGCGGCAGCGACGAAGGGGGGGAACTAGCCTGATTCAACCACAGCCGCAGCATTTATACTCAGGGGCGATCGCCTCAAAAAAAAATAATTGACTTACTCGCGCTGACCGAAGAAAACCGGTTTATTCATAGCTTTTTGGTAAAAACCCGGTTTTTTGGGATAATTCCTCAAAATAATTGGTCGTTAGTTTTTAACTAACGGCCAATTACTTGTGATGAAAGTTCGCGCTCGCACTTGCGACATCAGAAACCCGGTTTCTTCGTATACGAATCGTTCCTCTGGCCAAAATTTTTCGTATAAGCCGGGAATAAGCGCCCCCATACGTCCAGGAATTTGTACTTTATTTACCAAGTGCTGTAAATGTATCAGATACTGAAGAAGGATCGATCTCAACTCCTATCGATCCTGTTTTGTCATCGGCAAAAATGCACGTTTAAGGCTAGATGATCGTCCCTATTTCGCTACTGGCAGAACTTCTGCAAGCTTTGCCCCAACTGCGGGCACAAATTTATTTCAAATCTTCCATGACAGCGCTGTCTCACGCGATGGAAGACTTGGTTTTGGCGGGCTCCGACGACGAACCGCTAGTCATTGCCAGCTTTCAGCGAGAGCGCTTCTACCGCCAGGAAGCTCACCGCTACCGACGAATTGCCTCACGCTCCTCTCAGGTATACGTGCTAGCAGCACCGGAAACTGACTTTAAAAATGCTTCGGAGTGTCACGAAACTGTGGCGTTTGCACCGGAGGACGGATTAAGTAAAGAGTGGCACTTAGTGGTGCTGGGGCAACACTACTCAACTTGCCTGATTTGTCAAGAAAAAATTGTGCCGGTCGAAAATCAGGACGAGCGCGAGCCGCTGTTGATGGATCAAGCTCGCAGATTTGAAGGAATTTGGACGTTCGACCGCGAGGTAAGCTCCAAAGCTGCCGCATTGTTGCTCGATAGAATTGTTAATTATCGCCCGGAATTGGCCGAAAAGATCGATCGAGCGCGAACTACTTACAATCTCGTCAAAACACCGAAAAAAACCAGGAAATCCGCCGCCTCCAAAGCCGCAAAACCCGACATAAGTGCGCCAAAAGACTCAAAAATTCCCAATCCCAAATTGAGCGACGCTTTTACCGAACGCTTAGTAACCTACTTGCAAGCAGGTCAGCACAAACTGCTCAAAGCATACGCCGCCATCGCCGCTCAGGAACGCAAAGAACGCCTCGTAAATTTAATTACAACGGCAATGCGGCAGTCTCTCAACCCGCAAGAAATCGTCGAAGTCGCAGTGCAAGAACTGGGAACAGCCCTGTCAGCAAGCCGCTGTTTGATTTATCGGTGCAAAGCCGCAGATGTGGCGGTCAAAATAGATCGCGAGTTTTTGCGTCGGGGTGCTAGTTCTCTACTAAATCAGACTTGGCCGTTGCAGGAAAATCCAATATGGAGCGACGCGGTAGCGCGGCAAGAGCGAGTTTACATCCAAGACACAGCACAACACCCGCTGATTGTCAATACAAAATCCCTGAAAAAAACTGTAAAAAATTGGCAGATCGTGTCTTGGTTGATGGTGCCGGTGCTTTATCAGGGGCGGGTTTTGGGCATGGTGGAAATGCACCAGTGCCGATCGGCTTTGGCTTGGGAAGAAGACGAAATTGCTTTAGTAGAGGCGATCGCCACCCAGCTCGGAGCAGCCTTAATTCAAGCCGAAACCTACGCTCATTTAGAAGAACTCAACCAACAATTAGAAGCATTAGACCGCACTCGCAGCAATCTAATTGCCATCACCGGACACGAACTCCGCACTCCGCTTTCTACCATTCAAGTTTGTTTGGAAAGCTTGAATTCCGAACCAGATATGCCCGCAGAATTGCGGCAAATCATGTTAGAAACTGCCCTCGGCGATGCCGATCGAATGCGGAAACTCGTGCAGGATTTCTTAACTCTTTCTCACTTAGAAAGCGGGCGAGTTCAATGGAATGTAGAATCGCTGACGCTGCAAGAATGCGTTGATTTGGCCCTCAGCAGCGTGCGATCGCGCGGCGGGATCGATCGACAGTTACCGGAAATTATCGCCGAAGTGTCCGCAGAATTGCCTTTAGTGCAAGCAGACGGAGAGTGGTTGGTGGAGGTGATCTCGAAACTGCTAGACAACGCTTGCAAATTCACCACACCTCAAGGAAGCGTGACCATAAGAGCGAAATGCAACGGTTGTCAGATGGTGGAAGTGATCGTAGCCGATACGGGGAGGGGAATAGAGGCTAACAGTTTAAAAGTAGTGTTCGATCGATTTTATCAAGAAGAAGGAGCTTTGCGGCGCAGCGCAGGCGGTACCGGTTTGGGATTGGCAATTTGCAAACAGATTGTTGCCGGGTGGGGCGGTAAAATTTGGGTAGATTCTGCAGGAAAAGACCGAGGAAGTGAATTTCACTTTACTATTCCCACTGTTTAGAGCGATTTCCCCCAAGTTTTTCAGTTACTATCTGATAGCAAATAGACAGTCCCAATCCCGTACCTTTGCCTTCTGCTTTAGTTGTAAAAAATGGCGTAAATAATTTTGTTATGACAATTTTTTTTTGATAGTACCCGCCACGTGATTTATCCGTGGAATCAATCCAAAATCTAAAATCTAAAATCCTCAAGCCCCCGAATTTATCCGTGGGGTCAATCCAAAATCCAAAATCTAAAATCTAAAATCGAATGACTGATTCCGGTATTCCCAGCCCGCTGTCAGCAGTCCGAATCACAATCCAGTCTATTATTTCCAGTTATTTCTCGCAAACACTCACCGTATCAATTGTCATTGTATTGGGATTTTTTTCAATATTTGGGTAGGTTTGGCCCGGGTTGGATTCTTCCGAAGCATCGATCGCATTAGCAATCAAATTTATAAATACATGAGAGATTTGTCCTGGATGGCATTCTAATTTTGGTAAATCACCGTAATGTTTAATAATTTTGATTGCCGGTCTAATTTAACGGAGAAAGCTGTTCGCGCATTTCAAAAAAGCTTTGGGATGGAGGCCGACGGGATTGTCGATCGAGAAACTTGGACTGCTTTGAGTCAAATTCCGCGCGGCTATGACCCTAATTGGTTCTTGACTTAGGGTTGACGCGGTAAATTGTTCGATCGCGTGCGGGGGGAATTGGGGGGAATGTGCGATTCTTCTGGTGCGCCACAAGCACCAGAAGGATTGCTGCTTTTTTTGATTATTTTTTCGGGATTCGTGTTTCCTAATTCTGTTTTCTAACTTTCGTGGAAATTACCAATTATCAATTATTAATTACTAATAATCAATTATCAGAAAAGATCGATCGCCAAAAAACTGTTAATTTTCCTTACAATTTCGAGAACAGCGTGCAGTCTCGATGATACGATGCCCTAAAAATCCTTTGGATATATCTATGGCCGAACAACTCACTGGACAACCCCCAATCTTCGGCGGCAGCACAGGCGGCTTGCTGACCAAGGCGCTAGTTGAAGAGAAGTACGCTATCACTTGGACTAGCCCCAAGGAGCAGGTGTTTGAAATGCCTACTGGTGGCGCTGCGATTATGCGTCAAGGCGACAACTTGCTGCATCTGCCCCGGAAGGAGCAGTGCATCGCTTTGGGCGGCCAGCAACTGCGGGCTAAATTCAAAATCACGAACTACAAAATTTACCGCGTGTTTCCAGACGGTACTACTGAGTACCTGCATCCCAAGGATGGCGTGTTCCCTGAGAAGGTGAACGAAGGTCGTCCCTACAACGGTAAGATTGACCGCAATATTGGCAGCAATCCAAATCCGATTAAGGTGAAGTTTACCGGTAAAAAGACTTACGATCCTTAAGGTCGTGACTGCATCGCTGAGCAAAACATAGGTAACATTCCCTGGACGGCTCAGCTTGTAAACTTGTTTTTGCAGTAGTATTCGGGTGCCTGATGCCGTTGGCTTCCGCGCCCGAACTCTACTGCAAAATTCAAATCTAATTAAAAGTTAATCGTTAAATTAAAAATGAATGTCGCAATCAGGCGAGCGCAGCCTTCTGATATCGATGTTTGCGCTCGCATTAATTATGAAGCTTTTAAAGATATTTCCGATCGCCATCAGTTCCCAACAGATTTTCCGACGCTGGAGTTTTCAACTGAAATTATAGACTTTCTGATCGAAAGTCCGTTGTTTTTTGACATAGTAGCCGAGAGTTCCGGTGCCGTTGTCGGCTGCGGATTTATGGACGAACGCAACCCGATTCGCGGTATCGGGCCCGTCAGTGTCGATCGAACTTTTCAAGGCCGCAGCACGGGACGGGAAATCATGAAAGCTTTGCTGGAACGCGGACAGGACGCTGTGGGCATCCGTTTGGTTCAAGAATCTTTTAATATGGCGTCGCTGTCGCTGTACGCTTCTTTGGGTTTTGAGGTGAAGGAACCTTTCGTGTTAATGCAGGGCAAGTTTCGCAGCCAGCCGCAGCATGGGTTTGAGGTGCGACCGATGGCTAGTGAGGATGTTGGTGAATGTGCCGCTTTGTGCGAAAAACTGTGCGGGTGCGATCGAACTTCGGAGATTGAAGACGCCCTGAATGACTTTTCTTCCTTCGTTGCCTGCCGGCAAGGTCAGATTGTGGCTTATACTTGTGCGGTGTCTGCTTTGAGCCACAGCGTCGCCCAAACTGAAGCGGATATGCAGGCTTTGCTCTTGGGGGCTGCTGCGTACATTTCAGAAGAATTGCTTTCTTTTCACTTGCCGCTGAGGTATGCAAGTTTGTTTCGCTGGTGCTTGCAAGAGGGGCTGCGTGCCCTCAAGCCGATGGCGGTGATGGCAGTTGGCGAGTATCAGTCGCCGGAGGGATGTTGGTTTCCGTCTTTTGCTTATTGAGTACCAAGACGGTTAGGGCGCTTTTAATCGCTGAAATTATTGCCAGGATTGCATTTTCCTTCTTCCTTCTTCCTTCTTCTTTCTTCCTTCTTCCTTCTTCCTTCTTCCTTCAACATCTGCTATATATGATATTCCCCGATTTCTCACAATTTTCGGAACTGGCGAAACAAGGCAATTTTGTACCCGTGTATCAAGAATGGGTTGCTGATTTGGATACGCCGGTGTCTGCGTGGTATCGGGTTTGTGCGGGTCAACCTTACAGTTTTCTGCTGGAGTCGGTGGAAGGTGGGGAAAAACTCGGGCGTTATAGTTTCTTAGGGTGCGATCCGCTGTGGATTTTGGAGGCTAAGGGCGATCGCACAACTCAAGTTTACCGCGACGGTTCCGAAAAAGTATTTACGGGCGATCCGTTTGCGGCTTTAACTGAATGTTTGCAGTCTTACAAACCCGTCAAATTGCCGCAGTTACCGCCGGGAATTGGCGGGTTATTCGGGTTTTGGGGTTATGAGTTAATTAAGTGGATCGAGCCGCGAGTTCCTGTTTATCCAGCAACCGAGAATGATTTGCCGGATGGGTTGTGGATGCAGGTTGATAATTTGTTGATTTTCGATCAGGTGAAACGGAAGATTTGGGCCGTAGCTTATGCGGATTTGCGGGAGGTTGGGGTTGATTGGGCTGCGGCTTATCAGAAAGCGTGCGATCGGGTTTCTCAGTTAGTTGATAAGCTGAAATCGCCACTTTCTCAGCAATCTACTCTGATAGAATGGACTCCTCCCGATGACGGGCAAGATGCCCGTTCCACAACCGGAAATACAGAATTGAGTTACACCAGCAATACTACTCCCGAAAAGTATTGTGCCAATGTATTAAAAGCTAAGGATTATATCAAAGCGGGAGATATTTTTCAAGTAGTTATTTCCCAGCGGCTGGAATCTGAATACAGCGGCGATCCTTTTGCACTTTACCGCTCTTTGCGTCTGATTAATCCTTCTCCGTACATGGCATATTTCAATTTCGGAGATTGGCAGATTATCGGTTCGAGTCCAGAGATTATGGTGAAGGCGGAAAATACTGCCGATGGCAAAAAGATAGCAACTTTGCGACCGATTGCCGGCACTCGCCGCAGGGGTAAGACTCCTCAAGAAGATGATGCTTTGGCTGCTGAATTGCTGCAAGATCCGAAAGAAATTGCGGAACACGTCATGTTAGTTGATTTGGGTAGGAACGATTTAGGCAGAGTGTGCCGAAACGGTACGGTAAAAGTTGACGAATTAATGGGAATTGAGCGTTATTCTCACGTGATGCACATTGTGAGCAATGTGGTGGGAGAATTGGCTGAGGATAAGACGGCTTGGGATTTGTTGAAAGCTGGTTTTCCTGCGGGTACGGTTAGCGGTGCTCCGAAGATTCGGGCGATGGAAATCGTGCACGAGTTGGAAGGTTGCCGCCGGGGGCCGTATTCTGGGGTTTACGGGTATTATGATTTTGAGGGACAGTTGAATAGTGCGATCGCCATTCGGACTATGGTTGTTCGTTCTCAAGGAGGCGATAAACATTCGGTTTCTGTGCAAGCAGGTGCTGGTTTGGTGGCTGATTCTAACCCTGATATGGAGTACGAAGAAACGCTCAATAAAGCCAGGGGAATGTTGGAAGCAATTCGCTGTTTGAAATAGCAAGTTAAAAACCTCTTTTATAAGGAGGAGGCGGTTGAAACCGCTGCTACACAAACTACTATTGAACGAGGGAAATGTGAATTTTTATATAGTTGACGTGTTTGCGGAGTCAAAATATGCTGGCAATCAACTAGCTGTATTTTGCGGTGCGGGAGTTGCCGAACTATCTGAGGCCCAAATGCTGCTGATAGCGAGGGAAATCAATTATTCAGAAACTACGTTTGTGCGATCGCCCGATCCGCGAAATGGCGGCTATGACGTGCGAATCTTCACGCCCAAGAAGGAATTGCCCTTTGCGGGTCATCCGACTTTGGGCACTGCGTTTGTGTTGCAGCAAGAGATGATTCGCCAAAAGGTCGATCGAGTAATTCTCAATCTAGCCGTCGGTCAAATTCCAGTTACTTTTAATTATCACAATGAATTGGCAGATATTTTGTGGATGCGGCAAAACCCGCCTAGTTTTGGTCAAGTTTTATCAGCCGAAAGTCTGGCAAATGTTCTGAATTTAGAACCAGATGAAATTGATGCAAACTTCCCAATTCAAGAAGTTTCTACGGGAGTACCGTTTATAATTGTCCCATTAAAAACTCTCGCCTCGCTCAAAAAATCTCAAGTCAACTTAGATAAATATTTTGAGCTAATTGATAGAATGGAAGCAAAAGAAATTTTGATATTTTGCCCAGAAACCTACAGCGACGTTAATGATTTAAGCGTGCGAGTTTTTGCCCATTCATTAGGAATTCCAGAAGATCCGGCGACTGGCAGTGCTAACGGCTGTTTGGCTGGATATTTGGTAGAATATGCTTATTATGGGCAAGAAAAGATTGATGTCAGAGTTGAGCAGGGTTATGAAATAGATCGACCTTCTTTGCTGTTGTTACAAGCAGCCCAAAATGAAGGGGAAATAGCAGTTTTGGTTGGTGGTAAGGTGGTGATGGTTGCTAAGGGAGAATTTGTTTAGAATATTTAAGGGGAAATTATTAACCGCAGATTCACGCAGATATACGCAGATATACGGAGATATGTACAGCTAGATTTAGATGCTTGTTTGGCGATCGAGATGTTACAATATTGCTAATATGAGCTACCTCATATTCCTCGATCCGCGTTATTGTTATGCTACAAAAGTCATCCATACCACATACTATTCAATGATTCCAACATTTTCGCGGACTTTAAATGTATCCCCTGAGGCTTCTGAAGCCCTGCTTTCACTTCCATTAACCAGCTTGCTCGATTCACCGGAACTCAGTCAACTCTTGGGAAGTCTCGATACTGCTTTACTCAAAGAAACTTTGCCAACTGCTGGAACTGTTTTAGCTCAAAAGCTTCCGCTTTTTTACGATTGGTTGCAAACAGAACTAGGAATTAAAAACGTCCCTGACAGTCCCGATCATGCTACTAAATGGGTAGTCGGTTTTTTGAAGAATCAAGAAAGTTTAACTCGTTTAGTCGATCTGCACAAATCAATTCCTCGATCGGCATTAGAGCGATCGATCCCTCGTTTAGTTAGCGCCTTTGACGAGGTTCAACCCACCGCCGTAAAGCAAGAATGGGAAAAGGCGATAGCGGCACTTTGTCTGGTTCTCGCCGCCGCAGCGCGGGAAAATCAGCCATCTGCAGCCTCAAGCAATTCTCTCTGAGTTTACACAAAGCGGTTTTTTCGGAAAATTTGCAATTGAGCGCGATCGATCTGAACGACTACCGGTTTTCGCTTGTTCAGAACGATCGCATTGTGCCTGTTTACCAAAAGCAACTGAGCCAATACTACCACCAAAACTCGCCTTTTCTGAAACTTGCCTTCAAAATGTGCCATTCGGACGATCGCCTCTTCGATTTTATAACAACAGTTGTTGCCTTTATGGGAAATCACAAAAATCTTTCCCGGTATGTAATCGCCTTCATTTGCCCAGAAAGCATACCTTTCGCCTAAAGTAAAGTAGTGAAAAACATTGTTAGCGGTGGAAGTTTGAGCTAACTTTTCCGAAACGCCCAAAGAATTAAAAATTACAGTCGATCTAATATAATCCGGGTATTTTGCTGCTATTTGCTGAGCAACTTTGCCGCCCAAACTTTCTCCGATGACATCCGGCGGATTTCCGCTGTGAAATTGCTGCTCGATCCAATCAACAGCACCCTCCGTTTGCGCCGATTTTAACTGGCGTTCTAGTTTTGCCATAAATACATCTGGCGTATCTTCCAAAACGCGCTCGAAAGGATACCATGAACCGTATCCGCGAATCACGAGAACAGGCGAATTATTGCCAGAAACGGGAACGCGACTTTCAGCATAAAAACCAGTCCGAGAGTCTTCAAACACTTTTTTTATGATATAATTTCCATCAATAACTTGCCCCTCATCGTGCCGAATGTAAATTGAAGGATTATTGGGTTTAAAAGTATCGTGCAGTTGGGGTTTTGCAAATTTTTCGTAGATAGAATCTAGCAAGTGCCTTCCTGTAGGGCGATCGACAAAATCCAATTCAGTTTTCATTTTTTGGTAGGGGCGGATTTTACCAACAATATTTAATGAGTACAAACAATCTACATAAACTTGCCCCCGCACAACGAATAATCTCAATCAACTTTTACTTATATCAAATGCGAAAAATGTAAGCGGGGATTTACCGTTGGGCGAGGGCGGGTTTTATAGATTGTCAATTATTGGCAAATCTTGTTTGTAAAACCCGCCGCTACCAAATCACTTTTACAAAACTCGCAACGTGCTAGCAATACTATCGACTGCTTCCATCGCGCGAATTTCATCGAGTGCTTGTTGAAAATTACCTTCCCTAACATCGTGAGTCACGACGACAATTTCTGCTAAATCGTCGTGAATCCCCGTCTGCACAATTGATTCCAAACTAACTTTGTGATTGCCGAAACAAGTGCCGAGTTTGCCAATTACCCCGGGAGTATCGCGCGTCAGAAAACGGGCGTAAAAGCGAGTAACAAGTTCCTGCATCGGAGCAATTTTGCAGTAGTGTTGGTGACTGCAACTCAGCAAAGGATGGGGAATCGGAACAGTTTCGGTTTTCAGGATGGCTGCCACATTCATGATGTCGGATACTACGGCGCTAGCTGTGGGGCCCGCACCCGCGCCGCGCCCGTACAGCATCAATTGCCCGATCGGCTCTCCTTCCACTAAAATTGCATTGTAAACCCCGTTTACATTGGCTAGCGGATGAGTTTTCGGCACAAAACTAGGATGCACTCGAATTGACAGCAGTTCGCTTTCTCCCTCCGCTTGCTCGCCATTGCGGCGGGAGGTTTCTTGAGCAATAGCCAACAATTTAATCACAAATCCCAGCTTGTCGGCGTAGTCAATATCGGCAGCACTAACTTGTCTAATACCTTCGCAGTGAACATCTGCTAATTTGATGCGTCCGCCAAAAGCTAGCGAGGCTAAAATAGCAATTTTATCGGCCGCATCTAATCCATCTACATCTGCTGTGGGGTCAGCTTCAGCATAACCTAATTGCTGAGCGTCAGCGAGCACTTCGGCAAAGTCTGCGCCTTCTGTTTGCATCCGCGTCAGGATGTAATTAGTTGTACCGTTGACGATGCCGGTGACACTTTTAATGCGGTTTGCAACTAAGGATTGTTTGAGGGCTTGAATGACCGGAATGCCGCCGCCGACAGCAGCTTCTAGCATTACGTAAACGCCTTTTTTGTTAGCGGCCTCGAATATTTCATTCCCGTAGCGGGCGATAACTGCTTTGTTGGCAGTGACGACGTGCTTGCCGCTGGCAATAGCCTGTAAAATGAGCGATCGCGCCGGTTCCAATCCGCCAATCAGTTCTACTACAATATCAATTTCCGGGTCAGTTGCGATCGCTTCCAGATTAGTTGTCAGCACATTTTCTGGCAATTGTAAAGACCGAGTTCGAGAAATATCGCGCACTCCCACCCGATAGATTTCCAATTCCTGCAACAGCGGATGGTGGCCGTCTGGAGAGAGCAAAATCTCTGCCGTTCCCGCGCCAACTGTACCCAAACCTAGCAAACCAATTTTGAAAGCCACGACTTTGACCCGTTGAAACTCAATTAACCTACAATCATTGTATGATAATAAAGCAATTTGTCATTAAGTAAGCCCAATACCCAGATCCCCGACTTCTTTAAGAAGTCGGGGATCTAAATGACTAATTAACCGGATTTGATATTACAATTCAAAGTTCTGTATCCATCTCTATCCCCATTTCTCGGAGCCGCTGCGCCAATCTTTCGGCCCGCTGCCGTTCTGCATTAACTTGCTGTTCTAACTCCTGATTTTGCTGTTCGAGTTCCTGATTTTGCTGTTCTAACTCCTGATTTTGCTGTTCTAGCTGCTGTCGCTGTGCTTCTTCTTCTCGAATTAAATCTTCTACTAGCGGCCCAGAGAGCAGCGTATTCACCGATAGAATAAATTCAGCGAACTGTACAGACTGAACTTGCTGTCCCGGCAAAAATTCCTGGTGAGAGTAACTGCCTTCATTTTCGGGACGGCTACACACTCGTATTTTCGGTTGATTGGGGTCTACAATCCAATATTCAGGGATATCGATTAAGTCATATTCTGCCCGTTTGCGGATGTAGTCGTCCCGCCAATTTTGACTGGTAACTTCTATCACTAACAGCGGTTTTTCTTCAAAGTCCAAGACTGCGGAACCAGGTTGGGCACAGACTTGTTCCCAAAGACTCTGAGTGCAAATCACAACATCAGGAACGCGGGAAGAGTTTTCCTCGGTTCGGACTGCGGTGGTGACAACTGCAACTAGCGGTAGGTTGTGTGCTGCAAAGAAGCGCCGGAACTGGTAAACCAAAAATTCACAGATTTTGATATGTATTGCTGTGGGTGTTGGCATTTCAATGAGATGTCCCCGATATAATTCATAACAAACACCTGATTCTCCCTGATAGTTCAGATACTCTTGAAAGGTCAGTTTTTGGGTAGAAATTAGGGTCATGTCAGCGATCTCCCTTTTTCGGTGAGCTTACTTCATATTTTACACTACTGTTTAAAACAACTGTTTAAAAAAAATGTAGGGCGAGCAATGCCCACCCTACAACTGAGATTAAATCAGGCTACACATTAATAGGTTTCAACGTGCCAGCGACCGTCTTTTTTCAACTGTTTCTGATAGGCAATCCAGTCAACATCGTACTTGCTAGATGCAGCCGACATTCCCTCATCGATGCCACCTTCCATCCCCTTCAAACCGCAGATGTAAGTGTGAGTATTCGGCTTTTGAACCAATTCCCACAGTTCGTCAGCGTTCTCTTTAATCCGGCTTTGAATGTACATCTTGCCGCCGTCAGCAGTCTTTTGCTCGCGGCTGATGGCATAAGTCAAGCGGAAATTATCGGGGAACTCGCGCTGCAATTGTTCCAACTCTTCTTTATAGAGAATGTTGGGAGTGTAAGCAACTCCAAAGAACAGCCAAGCTAAACCTTTGAACTTGTAATCTGGATTGTTTTCCTTGAACATCCGCCACAAATAAGCGCGGAAAGGAGCAATACCCGTACCGGTAGCCATCATAATAATGGTGGCATCTTCGTCGTCGGGCAACAGCATTTCCTTGCCTACCGGGCCGGTGATTTTGACATCAGCCCCCGGTTCCAAACCGGTGAGAAAAGTCGAACAAACGCCGAACACTTTTTCGCCTGTTTCCGGGTGTTTGTACTCCAGCCGGCGGACGCACAGAGAAACTGTTTTGTCGTCGAGGTTGTCACCGTGACGGGTGGAGGCGATCGAGTAAAGCCGAATTTTGTGAGGTTTGCCGTTTTTATCCGTCCCATCGGGAATAATCCCGATACTTTGACCTTCGAGATAGTGCAAATTTCCTCCAGAAATGTCGAAGGTGACGTGGCGGACTGTGCCCTCGCCGCCCTCTCTGACCATTTCTTCTGTAGAAATGCACTTACCAATATAGGGATTGGCCGGCTTGTATAAGTTAACAGGAACCTGAACCTTTTCCTTTGCTTGGGTCATGGGCTTAGTTTCTTCTCCAGATTTCTGACTCTGTAGCCCTGCTTCTGGTGCGACTTTGCCATTAGTAGTTTCGGGAGCGCCATTTAAAGGACGAATGCTGACTATTTTGCCACCCATGCGAATAATTCTTCGCATTTCTTGATTCATGCGATCGTAGGGTACGGAGATAAATACGCTGCCGCTACGGCGAATCGGGTGACTTGTTTGGTCAGTTGCTTCGCTCTGACGCATACCCTCGACTTCGTAAACAAAGATGCGGCTGCCTGATTCTGAGTTGGCCGCTACACCAGATATGGTTGGGCTGTACATTTGTTGCTTGTCCTTCACGATACAGAGTTATAAAGAAAGAGAATGTGACGTTAGACTCAATTTACTTTTTTCTTAAGGCCATCTGGACTAATTGGTCGCGCCAATCTTTAGGCCTCGCCTTTAGGTGGGAGTGTCAAGTTACGATCGCTCGCGTCTGGAATTCCCAATTAGCCGAACGCCGCGCTCGCCGAGCCCGGCTGCGTTCAGGTGTTGACCTATAGCTATTGTTGTCTGCGTACTGGCAATATTTTACCCGATCGGGGGATCGGCCCCGATAAGTCGTTTCGATCGGCAGTCGGGGATGGAGTAGGGGCATCGGGGCAAAAATAGCTTCTATTGACCGACAGCAGCCAGCTATAAGGCAATACGGTTCAGTTAGTGCTAAAAAAACCGATCGCGCTACGGTTGGGTACGAGTGAACGAACCCTCCGTTTCACTCCGCCCAACATTTTCGCTACAATTTTCCTTAACCCAAGCGTATTGAGCTATAAGGTTCTGGATTTATGCCAGCACGTCTGCTGACTGACGGCGTTAATTCTCCAATCTAAAATCTAAAATCTAAAATCTAAAATCGATTGACGCTGAGCTTGTAGGGGGCGGACGCAATCTGGTAAGATCAACCACTAAAGTTAGCATTAATTACTTGCGTTGAAGATTGCTTCGGTCTTCCCGAGCAGGCAGTCAACTGACTGCTGTATGCTGGTGAGAACTCGATCCTCGCAGGGTAGCAAAGCCGCACAAAGCCTGCTTGTCGCTATCTGCGGGCTTAAATTTTGTGGAATCTAGACTTGAGTTAGTTAGTAAACAGTGATTTTGTTAGAGGGAAACTATGACCAGTAAGCCGGATCGCGTGGTTTTAATTGGCGTTGCCGGAGATTCCGGATGCGGAAAATCTACTTTTTTGCGCCGATTGACAGATTTGTTCGGGGAAGATTTCGTTACTGTAATCTGTCTCGACGACTATCATTGTCTAGATCGCAAGCAGCGCAAGGAAACTGGGATTACCGCCCTTGACCCCAGAGCGAACAATTTCGACCTGATGGCCGAGCAGATGAAGGCCCTCAAAGAAGGTCACGCGATCGACAAGCCGATTTACAACCACGAAACCGGTCTGCTCGATCCTCCTGAGCGGGTAGAGCCGAATCACGTGATTGTGATTGAGGGACTGCACCCGCTGTACGACGAGCGAGTTCGATCGCTCCTCGACTTCAGCGTCTACCTCGACATCAGCGACGAAGTAAAAATTGCTTGGAAAATCCAGCGCGACATGGCGGAACGGGGCCACCGATACGAAGACGTGCTGTTTGCGATCAATGCTCGCAAACCTGATTTTACAGCCTACATCGACCCGCAAAAGCAATATGCTGATGTGGTAATTCAAGTGTTGCCGACCAACTTCATCAAAGATGACAAAGAGCGGAAAGTTCTGCGGGTGCAGATGATCCAGCGCGAAGGCGTCGCCAATTTTGAACCTGCGTATTTGTTTGACGAAGGTTCAACAATTAACTGGGTTCCTTGCGGCCGCAAGCTGACTTGTTCCTATCCCGGAATTAAGATGTACTACGGGCCCGATGCTTTCTACGGACACGAAGTCTCAATTTTGGAAGTAGACGGTCAGTTTGAAAATCTCGAAGAAGTGATTTACATCGAAAGCCATTTGAGCAAGATTTCTGCGAAGTATGAAGGGGAGTTAACTCACCTGTTGCTCCAGCACCGCGAATATCCCGGTTCCAACAATGGAACTGGTTTGTTCCAAGTGTTAGTGGGATTGAAGATGCGGGCGACTTACGAGAAGTTGACTGCAAAAGAAGCGAAAGTGGCTGTTAGTGTTTAGAACCCTGACATGAAAGATTTGGGAGGCGCAATTGCGCCTCTTTTTTTGTGGAGAAATGAACCGCAGAGGGCGCAGAGGGCGCAGAGAAGAGTTAGGGGAGGGTGTTTGGAAGTAGAGAGGTTAAGAAGGTTTTTCCGGCTTCATCGAGGTCGCTATCTAGGGAAAAAGTTAAACTGCGAACTCGGATAGCGCCATGTTTTATGTCTAGTCGCGTTGTGAGGTCTTGCGGGTAAACGAGAATTGCATTTTGGCAATTTAAGGCATTTGCGTAAGCAACTATTTGATTACGGTCATCACTGCCTACTCTATTGGGAGCTTTGTATTTTGTATCGAGGACGTACAGGATTTCATTTGTTTCAATATCGCGTATAATTAAGTCAATCTCATCGAAATAATCTTTGTCATGTTTAACTGGGTATTGTTCTTCGACCTTAAAGCGTTTTGGTGTATTTGCTTTGAGCCATTCAGCGACAAATTGTTCATATAAATTAGCCATGTCTATCAGAAAAGGGAGCATTTCGCGATCGCCTGTTTCGTGACTCGGCCCTGTGTTATCTAAAAAGAATCGACATAAGGCGTGTAAAAGTTGATAATCTTGATTCAAACGGTGATAATTTCTATCAATACAAGCTTCGGATTTAAAAGGTTTTAATGTGACAAATCCTTGGAGTGCGTGAAAGGCTTTTCGCACAGTGGATGAAACAGATTCACGGCACAAACCGCTGCGGCCAATGATGAAAAGTGTCCAAGCCAGAATTTGATTATCTTCGATGTCGCCTGTTTGTTCGTGATAGTGGCATTTTAGTTTAACATCCCAAGGTTTTTGCAGGGCCGATCGCAAATCAACGCGGCCGCGAATGTAGGCAAGTCTTTCTGTTTTGGGTAAGTAATCGCGATATAATCCTTTGCGACAGCGTTCTAGAATTTTTTGGGCAAGAATGTTAGCTAATCTCTCGTAACTTTCTTCTAAAGATTGGCACTGAATCGAGCCTTGGGGAAATTTTATCTTAAGGTTGTAGGCATAGTCAATCATTCCGAAGAGGTTGTTTATGGGAACCTTTGGGCGGATGGCGATGTGAAATTCTGGAGTGATTGGAATGTTGCCAACTCGGCCTTTAGATTTTAAGTGCCATTGATATTTTGGTTTAGTTTCGGGAAATTTTATTTTTATTTCCTTGGAATAATTATGGTCTATTTTCTCTCCTACTGATTCGGGGATTGAGTCTTGATCAAAAGTTGCTAATTGATATTCTGTAAGTTCAATAATTCGGGGTGATTCTGGTTTCATAATTGTGGTGGATAAAGTAACGTCACGGTATCCGCGTTAATGACGGCGTTAGATTGTCAATAGCCCAATGTTTTCTTGATTTTATTCCAGAGAAAGTCATTCATTTTTGCCTGGTCATTAAAGAAGTATTCTTCGAGGTATGGCTCAATTTCCATTTGCCAAATGTCTTTTATAATATCTTCATTTAATGGGTTGGTCAAAAAGAAAGAGATGCCTAGTTCATAGTGTTTGTTTTTAATTCCCTTCTTATTGAGTTTCTCTAGAATACTAATTAATTCTTCAACTGGAAAACCTGTTTCCTCTCTTTGGTGATACTGTCGCAGGACATCATAGTTTGGATAGACGGGAATGAATGCGAAACGGCGGCGCAGTGCGTTATCGACTAAGGCAATAGAACGGTCTGCGGTGTTCATTGTGCCGATAATGCGGACATTTGTAGGGATTCTAAATAGTTTACCGCTGGCTAGTGTAATAAAGCGTGCTGTGTCTTGTCGGTCATCTAGGAGATACATTAACTCGCCAAAGACTTGAGAAAGATTTGCGCGATTAATTTCATCAATAATGAGAACGCAAGTGTCTTCACAGGCTTCGGCTTTTTCGCAGAGTTCTAGGAATCTACCGGGAACTATTGAGTAGGTTAATTGTCCGTTTTGACTTATTGGGCGGAGGCCTTCGATAAAGTCTTCGTAGGTGTAGGCGGGGTGAAATTGGATAATGTCTGAGAAACCGTCACCGCCGCCGATTAAGTGTTTGGCTAGTTTTTCGGCTATGAAGGTTTTTCCGGTTCCGGGTGGGCCTTGGATGATGGCTTGGCCTTTGCGGTTAATCGCCTGTATCCATTGATTTAGTTGGGTTGTTTGAAAACCAGTAGTTTCGGAAATTTCTTCTAATTGATGCACTGGGTTAAATTCCTTTTTATAGATTGAAAGATATTCATCGAGTAGACGAGGTAAATCCGGGTCATCGTAGAGACTAGAAATTAAAAATAATGGAAATATTTTTTTAAATGTTTGCGCTATTTTATAAATTAGTTGTTGGGCAGAATATTCTAATATTTGTTGTAATTCAAGTGATATCCCAGTAAAAATATTACCAAATAAAACACTTTTAAATTTTTCACATTCTCGTGAATCGATAGGAATATTTTTCAAAATATTTTCTAATAGCTCATGCAAATTTTTATCAGATTCCATTTGGCAATAAGCATCCTCCATCTTTAAACCATAAAAATAATGCTCATCATCATCGTAATCTTCGTCTATCCAGCTAGATTCTAAATAAAAATGATGTTTATTACTCAAGTTATAGCCTTTGAGGATTTCGATAAAATCAATGTTATCTCTATATTCTTCTTTGTAGTTATATAGCATTAACTGAAATACATTTTCTTTTACCTCCAAACCAAAAGTTAATCTCTGATCTTCAACTTTTAACATTAACTGAGGAGCTTGGAAAGGAATCATACTGTTAAAACTACAGTAGTCTACCCTATAGACTGTACATACCGAATATTTTCTTGATGAATCAAGGAGGCAACAGCTCTCATACTTAATATTTATATATTTTTTGATAAAATCAGGTAACTGCTCTTCTACCTGGCTTAAAATATACTTGAATGGTTCCTCTACATATTTTAAGAAATCTTTTTTGTGTGTTATGCGAAAATCTAGGCTGGGGTTTTCATAAAATTGTGCCAATAAGTTAAAGGTGTCTTCTGAAAAAGGACATTCAGGATGTACAAAAACTTTTTCCATTTTTTCTGTATTTTTAAGGTGACTCAATTGTTGTTCTTAAATTATTGTAGCCGATCGCCCTATCCGACACCAGATATCTGAGATACGATCGCACCCCCCATCCTTACCCTCATCAATAGCCCTCCCAAACCAGTAACACAGGCAAAACCGCTAACAACAGTTGCCGGAAAATTTAAACTTGCGCCGAGTGACTCAGATTTACCAAATTGTGTCTTGTCTATACTAGATAATTGAATCCGGCGATCGCGACTAATAACGGGTACATTAAGATACAAACCAGTAGCAGCAATAATGCGATCGGGCAAATCGGGAATTTGCGATCGGTCAACTTGCCTTAAAGTCAGAGCTATATTGCGATGAAAGGAATTTCAACCAATAAGGCATCATCGCTCTCAACTTCTCTCAATAATAGATCGAGAGTAGTTGAATTAATCCGCCCTCTCTCGGTCAGATAGACAATTTCTGCTAATGTAATTGATGAAAAATCCACCTGATTTCCCTCGGCAGCTATCTCTTCTATTGTCGTTCTAGCAGTCACCGAAAGTCGTGAATCGCCAAAGATATACCAGATAACAGCATGAGTATCAGCTACAGCACGCAGCATTAGAAATCCTCCCTTGGGAAATTCGCCCATTCTTCGCTGCGAGCTTCATCTATATCAGCGGCAGAAGGTGCAATGCCCAAGTCAGCACATAAACCCCACAATGATTTGCGGGGAGTCGGCCGAACAACTAATTCTCGTTCTATTTCAGGAACTATCCACTTAATCAATCGTAACTTTTCGGCTAGAGACAAGTGCTTAACAAGATTTAAAACCGCCTCAAAAGTCATGTTTTTTATGTTTAAATTGGTGATTGATGTAATTGTAGCATTTTGGCTGCCAAGGACAGCATCACCAGGTTTGGGTTGAGAAGATTCGTTTACCACCGTTCCCGGAAAAGTTAAAACTGTGTCGAAATTATCTAAACGTGCTATATTCAAGTCCGTAAACCCTGAAAAACACTTTCAGGTAATGCAAATTTATCAACGAGTCAACTGAATGCTCTCTACTTTTAAGAAATTAGCTTCAATTGCAATCTTCTTTGTCGCCGTAAAACTTTTAGTTAATTATCCGCCTTTGAGAGAAGCAGAAAATTATATCGAACAGAGAAACCCAGCAAGTGCCACCTTAGACACTGAAACTCAGCGCCAAAAAGCCAGCAGCCCGCCTGCCGTACCTCCCAAAAAATCACCTGAGCAAAAGTTCGATGTAGTAGTATATGGTGATGAAGTATCGGGGATATGTGCGGCGATATGGGCTAAGAAAACTTTAGGCGCCAAGGGCAAAGTTGCGATCGTGCGATCGAACTACGGAAGTGCTCCTTTGGGCGGCTTACTCACGCGCGGCGGTTTAGCTTACATCGATTTAGATAAAATCCCCGATTGGTACCGCCAACCCTACGCCCAATGTTTCCGGGAATTCTTAGATAAAGCGAATGTCCCCGAATCTTGCTTAGAACCAAAAATGGCAAATAAAGCTCTCAAAGAAATGCTATCATCAGCCGGAATAAAAGTTATTTCCAACTCGACTCTCACTCCCCACGTAGTCGATCGAAAAATTGAATATGCTGAAGTAAAAGGCAGCAATGTCACAATTAAAGCTAACTCTTACATTGACGCAACTCAAGACGCCGAACTGGCAAGAAAAGCCGGATTATCTTATTATACAGGATATGAATCTCAAAATATAAAATCTAAAAATGAAACCCTAGCTGTATCAGTAGTTCCGGTAATTACGGGTATAACGATGTCCGACTTCCACAGAATAGAAGATGAAATTCTCTACAACACCCCTTTAGTAAAAAAGATTAAAGAAAGCATTACAAAATCTAAAGATCCTGCCAGTACAAAATTCTGGATGAGGAATTTCTGGAGTACCATCTATCAGCCATATACAGACGGCTACGACATCCGAAGCGTAGCTATAGGAGCAGCGTATCACATAGACAGAAATATGCCCTTCAGTCAAAATAAAGGATTCTTTTTTGACAAAGCCAATGTTTGCGTTTATAAAGATAATTCGCTGTCGTGGAACGGGTTTCTGTTTAAATACCAAGTTGACAAAATAATGAAGATGGAAGCTAACGGCAGAAAACCGACTCCTGAGATGGTTAAAGAAATGTCATATCTCCAACAATGGCTACAAAAGAAGTCTGGTAAAGATGTGAGAGTATTTATTCCAGACGAGGTTTATATCAGACAAACTTTGAATGTTCGCGATGTGGTAGATCCGCTGACGGGACAGGAAATTATTAAAGGAGGAACAGAACCCGAAAAGTCGATCGGCAGTTTTTCCTACGATTTCGATATGCGGGGCGGAGTCAAGAATTTATCTGCGAGAATTCCGCCGCTGCCAGTGTATAATTTTGGCATAGAAAGCGCTTTGGCTAGCAAAGTCAAGAATTTAGCCATTGTCGGGCGATCGTCCGGTTATGTCGGTATGGCTGTATCCGTCGGGCGAATTGCGACGGTGAATATTTATCAAGGACAAGGTGTGGGCGTGGCGGCTGGTTTGGCTAGCAAGTTCGGCGTGCCGCTGAATACGATTACTTCGGCTGAAACGAAACAAACTCTGGAGACTTTAACGGGGAAAACGACGTATTTGTCGGGGAGAGATACGAGTTACGGGGTGGATTACAAGGAGGTGAAATAATCGACATATAGCAGTCGCCCGTGTTGCTAAACTATGTTAAACCCGGCATACAAACTAGAAATTTTTGTTTAAGTGTGAGCAAATTAAACGAAAGTCCTGGAGTTTGATAACTGTTATTCATTGCGATCCTTAATTATTGCAAGTGGTTTTACCAGTAGGACTAAGGCAAAAAGAAAACAGGTTTCTCTGCAAAATCGTGGCTTTCTCCGAGAGAATGCGGGTTTTGGATTACGGATTTCTGTCAAATAAGATATTAAAAGGATTTTAGCACTGAAGATGTCGAAACCTCATATTCGACGGCGCAAGATTCCCCAACTCTTAGATATCCTCTCGATTTTCGCTCTGCTGCTGCTCGTATTCTGTAATAATGTTCTGAATATCCTCTGCTGCAATATCGACTTGTTCGGATTTGGTGTAAACGGTCAGCAAAATGATTCCCATTGCTGTTTGGACGTAGTAAATTAAACGGTATCCACCACTTTTACCTTTTTGAGTGTCGCTATTTCGGACTCTCAACTTGAAGACTTCATAACCCACTCCAGCAATTCGATTTCCTGGCAGTTCTCCCCGTGTGAGTTGTTCGATAATGGGTTGAATATCATTGCGAATGCTGCGGTATTTTTTTGCAAGAGTGCGTAAATTGCGATTGAAGGTTGGTGAAACTATAACTTGAATTAAGGGCAAGTCAGTCATTTTCAATTCCTTCCCACATTTGAGCAACCGAAATGGTTTGCCCAGTCATGGCTTCGTGCCAAGCTTGCCGAAAATCTTGTAGAAGCGCTGCTTTAGATTGGCCCTCTCCGTCAATTTCTGAGGGTTCTGGAATACTAAAAGAATTAGCAGGAGGCATCTCTTGGATTTCTGCTGAGAAAACCTCTGGCAGATTATTTTGCGAAATGATTACCCCCTGACGTTGCTTTTGGCTTAGAAACTCTATAAAACTCGCAACTAATGCCAGATGTTCTGGAGAAAGTCGATCGAGCCATCGATCGATTTGATGTCGAAGTGCTGCTACATTCATAATGCCATCAAACCTTTTAATTTTACCTTGATTTTAACGTAAACCCGCCCCGCCTTGAATATCGCTCTTCCCTCTGCCTCTGACGCGGATGCGGTTCAAAACTCTTCTCCTCCTTTCTATGGCACAATCTAAATAAGATAAAACCCTCAAGCCACCATGACCGCAAACCTACCCCCGCAATACGACCCCAAAGCCACCGAAACCAAGTGGCAAAAATACTGGGAAGATAATCAAACCTTCAAAGCTGACCCAGAAGCCGGCGGCGAACCTTACTGCGTCGTCATCCCGCCGCCCAACGTGACCGGCAGTCTCCACATGGGACACGCTTTTGAAGAGACGCTGATTGATGTCCTCGTCCGCTATCACCGCATGACTGGACGCAATACCCTGTGGTTGCCGGGAACGGATCATGCTAGCATCGCCGTTCAAACTATTCTCGAAAATCAACTCCAAGCAGAAGGCAAAACTCGTCACGATTTAGGCCGAGAAAAATTCTTGGAACGGGCCTGGGAGTGGAAAGCTGAATCGGGCAATACTATTACTAATCAATTACGCAGTTTGGGCGTGTCTGTCGATTGGTCGCGCGAACGCTTTACGATGGATGAAGGCTTATCCGCTGCGGTTTTAGAAGCGTTTGTCCGTCTCTACGATGAGGGGCTGATTTATCGCGGCACTTACCTGGTGAATTGGTGTCCGGCGAGTCAGTCGGCGGTGTCGGATTTGGAAGTGGAACAGCAGGAAGTTGAGGGGCATTTGTGGCATTTCCGCTATCCTTTGACGGACAATTCGGGTTATTTGGAGGTGGCGACGACTCGACCGGAAACGATGCTGGGCGATACGGCGGTGGCTGTGAATCCAGAGGACGATCGCTACAAGCATCTTATCGGTAAAACTGTGACTTTGCCCATTATGAATCGGGAAATCCCAATCATTGCTGATGAGTTTGTCGATCCGACTTTCGGAACTGGTTGTGTCAAGGTGACACCCGCCCACGACCCGAATGACTTCGAGATGGGTAAGCGTCACAATTTGCCGTTTATTAACATCATGAATAAGGACGGCACTTTAAACGAAAATGCCGGAGAGTTCCAGGGACAAGACCGATTTGTTGCCCGGAAAAATGTGGTGAAGCGGTTAGAAACTGACGGGGTTTTGGTTAAAATAGAAGATTACAAGCATACTGTTCCCTACAGCGAACGCGGCAAAGTCCCGGTCGAACCTTTGATATCTACGCAATGGTTTGTGAAGATAGATCCTCTTTCTCAACGTGCTTTAAAAGAATTAGACCAAAATAACTCACCAGTCTTTGTTCCTGAAAGATGGACAAAGGTTTATCGCGATTGGTTGGTGAAGCTGAAGGATTGGTGTATCTCCAGACAATTGTGGTGGGGACACCAAATCCCGGCTTGGTATGCTGTTAGCGAAACCCAAGGGGAAATTACTGACACGACGCCGTTTGTGGTGGCAAAAACTGAAGCGGAAGCTAGGGAAAAAGCAACGGCTAAATTTGGTAATGACGTGCAGCTAGCCAGAGATCCAGATGTATTGGATACTTGGTTCTCGTCTGGGTTGTGGCCTTTCTCAACTTTGGGATGGCCCGATGAAACTAAAGATTTGGAGTTTTACTATCCGACAACGACTTTAGTTACGGGTTTTGATATCATCTTTTTCTGGGTTGCTAGAATGACGATGATGGCAGGACATTTTACTGAAAAGATGCCTTTTGATACTGTTTACATTCACGGTTTGGTGTTGGATGAAAACGGTCGGAAAATGTCGAAGAGTAAAGGTAATGGCATCGATCCGCTGCTGTTAATTGATAAGTACGGGACTGATGCTTTGCGCTACACTTTGGTAAAGGAAGTGGTAGGGGCCGGTCAAAATATTCGCATGGAGTATGATCGCAAAACTCATGAATCGAAATCAGTCGAGGCTTCCCGGAATTTCACAAACAAGCTGTGGAATGCGGCCCGGTTTGTGATGATGAATCTGGAGGGACAGACTCCGCAGCAGTTGGGAAGTCCTTACCCCCCCCAGCCCCCCCTTGCTAAGGGGGGGAGTAAGAACTCTCCCTTTGCTAAGGGTGGGAGTGATGAAGACTCGCTTTCTCAAGATGGGAGTGAAGAGGGGTTGGAATTGTGCGATCGCTGGATTCTTTCTCGCTATTATCAAGTTGTGCAACAAAGCCGCAATTGTTTGGAAAATTACGGTTTGGGGGAAGCGGCAAAGGGACTTTATGAGTTTATTTGGGGCGATTTTTGCGACTGGTATATTGAGTTAGTCAAGTCTCGCTTGCAACAGGATGCTGAACCAAATTCTAAGAAAGTGGCACAGCAAACTTTTGCTTTTGTGTTGGAAGGAATTCTGAAATTGCTGCATCCTTTTATGCCGCACATTACTGAGGAGATTTGGCACACTCTGACTCAAACAGGTGATGGTGAATGTTTGGCTTTGCAAGCTTATCCTGAAGCGGATATCTCGCTAATAGATGCTGATTTGGAACAGCAGTTTGAGTTGTTGTTCGGTACAATTCGCACTATTCGCAATTTGCGGGCAGATGCTGATATCAAACCCAGTGTGAAGGTGACGGCGATTTTGCAAAGCGAAAGCGAAAAAGAACGCCAAATAATCTCAGATGGAGGCGTTTACATTCAGGATTTGGCAAAAGTCGAAAATCTGACAGTTACTGCTAGTGTGGATGCAGATTTGGGGCAGACAATTGCTGGGGTTGTCGGTACTGTGCAAGTATTGATTCCTCTGGCTGGGGTGGTCGATTTGGAGGCTTTGCGTGCTAAGTTAGAGAAGAAGTTGAGCAAGGTGGAAGCTGAAATTAAGCATACTGCGGCGCGTTTGACTAATCAGAAGTTTGTGGAAAAGGCTACTCCTGATGTGGTTCAGGGCGCGAGGGATGCTTTGGCGGAAGCCGAAAAACAGGCGGAGATTTTGCGCGATCGGCTAAAGTTGTTTTAATAGTTAACGGTTGACAGTTGACAGTTGACAGTTGACTGTTTTTAGTCAAGTTGTTGTAGGGTGCGTGAGGGCGAAAAATCTTGGAATCCCAATGAAAATATTGACTCTCACCCACTGCGGGCGCGGCTAAAGTGGCCGGGGCGGGTTTACGAGATAGTTAGTTTCAGGCATAGATTGTTTGTAAAACCAGCCCCTACGAGTTCCCAAATCCTACAACAAATCACCAATTACAAATTACTAATCACCCTCATGTTATATTTAGCCGAAGTACAAAATCAGGAAATTTTAGGCGAGATACGTCTGCAATTGCTGGCTTGCCAAAATTCTGATGATACTTGGGCTATTCTTACTGAAAAAAGTTTCTTGACATTACCGAAAGATTTTGCTCAAAATCCAATTAACTCTGCAACTAATGTTTTAAATGAAGGGATGCTAGTATTAGCAGATATTGGGGAAAATAGCAAGGTTTTGCATATTCAAGCAGCTACAAACTGGGTGCTAGAATTAGTTGAGAAATATTTAACAACAGGCTTTACTCCCGATTTTTTGCAGCAAGAAGCCCAGAAAGCAGAAGATTGGCGGCAATCTCTCACTTTGCAAAGTCAAGAGTTGTCTCGCCGCTCGATCGAAGTTGAAGCCCGCCGGGAACAAATTCAAAATTTAGAGGCAAAACTCCAGCAGGAAAAGCAATTGTTGGAAAGTTCGATCGCTCAATTGAAAACAAACAATTGAAAACAAAATTTGAATCCGCCGAATATAATTCGGGGCTATACAAACAAAGTCCGCCTACGCGGACTAAGATAAAAGCAAAATTGCCCGCGGCTAAAGCACTTTGGACTTCACCCAAGCGGCGGGGAGACACAGCAGTTTCTGAGAATTGCTAACATAAGCCCGCTTCTGGAAAACATCGTACTGATTGCGTTCGATCGCATTTAAGATCCTGCTGTACAGCATGGTAGCAGCCCAAACTGTCCAGCGGATATCGGGACTGAGCACTTTAATTCCGGGCTCGGCGCTGGCGTATAATTTGCGAGCTCGCTGAATTTGAAACCGCATCAATTCCCGCCAGCGGTTGTCAATGACACCGTTGAATAAATCTTCTTCGGTGTAGTTAAACAAGGCTAAGTCTTCTAAGGGAATGTAAATGCGGCCGCGGCGGGCGTCTTCTCCGACATCGCGCAGAATATTAGTCAACTGCTTGGCAATACCGAGGGAGATGGCTTCTTCTTTGGGAATTCTATTCCCCCAGTGCCAATTCCAGTTAGCAGCGGAGTTCGATTCGTCTACACCCATGACAGACATCGACATCAGCCCTACAGTACCCGCTACTCGATAACAGTAAAGATTGAGCTCTTCAAAAGTTTCGTAGCGGCTGCGGTACAAATCCATTTGCTGGCCCGCAATCATCTCTCGAAACGGCTGAATGTCGATCGCCGGAAAACGAGACAGCGTATCCACCAAAGCTACGTCGTAGTCGTCGTGAGGATGGCCGGCAAACACAGATTCTAGCCGTTTTTCCCACAGATTGAGGGTTTCAGGGGTCGTTGCATCAGAACCCGGCCCGTCTACGAGTTCGTCGGTGCGGCGGCACCAGACGTAAATCGCCCAAATCGCCCGACGCTTGGCTTGGGGCATGAGTTGAGTGCCTAAATAAAAATTTTTGGCATAACTCGCCGTGACTTGGCGGCACAGTTCGTAAGAGTCATCCACAGAAGCCAGAGTTCTCATGCACTGGAGTTTTGACAGTTGCAGCATCCGAGAATAAGAAATTTAAAGATTAGAACTGATTTTCCCCCGTTTAGAAAACGGGAGATTTTTTTACCTCTTTATGAAAAATTCTTAATTTTTCATTTTTTATTGGGCGTTGAAATAGCCTGCGCTGTCAGCTTACCAGAAAGCACGGCACCTTCCATACTCGCAAGATAACGCTGCATTGTATAATCCCCCGTTAGATAGAAATTGCTAATGGGAGTTGTTTGTGTGGGACGGCACTGCTGGCGTCCGGGAGTGGCTTTGTAGACGGAACGTGGGGTTTTGACTACGTGATATTTGAGCAGTTTGGCTGGTTCTGGGATTTGATCGGGAAAGAGTTTTTCTAACTCGACCATTGTGGCTGCGACGATATCTTCGTCAGATTTGCCTATCCAGTCTTTGGCCGGTGCTAAAACCAGTTCCAGCATTGATTTGTCTGGGTTGGCATATTCGCGGCAGGTGTTGCTCATGTCGGCGTAGACGCTCAGCAGGGGCGATCGCGAGAACAGCAAATGGTCGATGTCAGTTAGCTTGCGATCGAACCACAAGTGTACATTAATGACGGGTACTCCCTCCAAGCCTTCGAGCTGTTTGAAATAATCCATTTCGCCCCAAGGTTTCGGCATCATCAGCTTCAGCGGGTCAACCGGCATCGCGGAAACGTAAATATCGGCCGTCAGAATTTCTGACTCTGCCCCTTTTACTCCCCGAATGTGGAAGCCGCGCACCGTGTTGTCATCGTTGAGCAAAAACTCTTTGATGGGTGCATTCAGCCGTACTTCACCGCCGCGCTCAGTTATGTAGTCTACCATCGGCTGACACAACCTCTCTGTGGGGGAACCGTCTAAAAAGGCCATTTTCGAGCCGTTTTTCTCTTGCAGGAAGCGGTTGAGGGCTGTCAGCAGTATGGTTGCAGATATTTCGTGGGGGTCGATGAAGTTGAGCGCCTTGGACATGGCGATGAATACTTCTTTTTCGACTCTGGGGGGGACGTTTTGCTTTTTGAGCCAGTCGGAAAACGAGTATTTGTCCATTGCTTCGACATAGTTTTGACCCTGAAGCATTGCCGGAATCAAACCTATACCGAAGCGGATTTTTTCGGGCCAGGTGAGCATATCGTTGTTGCCCAGGATGGCTGCGACGCCGTTGAAGGGGGCCGGAAGATCGGGAAAGTCAAACCGCGAATAAGTTCCGGGGTTGTTTGGCTGATTGAAAATCATCGAGTGCTCTTTCCATTGCAGCCTGTCTTCGATGTCGAGTTCTTTGAATAGTTGGAGCATATTTGGGTATGCGCCGAAGAAGATGTGAAGGCCGGTTTCGTACCAGTCGCCGTCTGCATCTTTCCAGGCGGCGACTTTGCCGCCGAGTACGTCCCGACTTTCTAGGAGGATGGGGGTGTGGCCCGCGTCGGTAAGATATTTAGCGCAGGAAAGTCCTGCTAAGCCTGCTCCGGCGATCGCAACTCGCATTTGATACTACTTGGCCTCTGTGTTCGCTTCGGTTTAATTATACTTTACAACTCGTTACAATATTTTGTCATTCTGTAGGGACACGGCACTGCCGTGTCCGCTGCTGCCGTGTCCGGCGCGGGGAGGACACGGCAATGCCGTTTCCCTACCCCTTACATTTTGATGGGTTTAGGATTGTTTGATTCAGAAGTCGGGGAGCTGCGGGCAATTTCATTATTGAGCAATGTCCTGTTTTATAAGACGCAATACTTCAGTATTAACGGAAATTTAGCTATTTTTGCTATCATAGATTAAGAACAAATTTTGATAAATTGGTTAAATTTATGGTACAAACAATTCAAGCTAGAAATGTCGCACTGAATGATTTGGAAACCCACTTCAAAATTGAGTGGGTTGAGGATGACCAATTTTTTCGCGAGTGGCAAGATGATTTGCCAGAAATCAGTGATTCTGAAAAACAACGATTAGACAGAGTGAAAGCAAGTTACAGGAATTTGCTCAAACATCCGCCGCTGCTCGAAAATACAGTCAAAATGGTAGTGCTGTCTCCGTTTTTGGATTTAGCTGATTTTTATCTTGCTCCTTTTCATGTTACTTCAGAAAAATCTGTAGAAATTGTTGACGAAGATGAGGGAGTGATTGTGAGGGGACAGTTGGATGTTTTGGCTTTATTTCAGGAGTTTTGGGTAGTAGTTATTGAATCTAAGAAAGCTGCGTTTTCTTTGGAAGTAGGCATACCGCAGTTACTAGCTTATATGTTAGCTAATCTGAGTGCCGATCGACCTACTTACGGGCTGTTAGTCAATGGATCGAGTTTTTTATTTGTCAAGTTAGTTAAGCGGGAAACACCGCAGTACGCTTTTTCTCGCTGGTTTTCTATGTTCAATCCGGGGAACGATTTGTACAGCGTGCTGAGTATTTTGAAGCGCCTCGGTGAGTTGAATGTTGGAAATACAGTTTAGAAAGCGATCGCACTCTTCTGTGAGGGCGATCGCTCAGAGACGCGGTTGTACTTCGTTTAAATAAAAAATGAACAATGAACTAATTAGCAGACGGAACAGGCGCTGGCGGTAATTTTTGGCTCGGTACAGGTGCGGTAGAGGGAATAGGAACTGGCGGTAATTTTTGGCTCGGTACAGGTAGGGAAGTTGGTTGGGGTTGCGGTTGAGGCAGACCGGGAACACGGATATATCTCCAATTACCAGTAAACAATAGGTACATAACACCCGCAAGCACGACACCGCTAACAACCGCAGCAGTAATTTTCCAAACACTGTAGGGACGCTCGCCTTGAACTTCAGCGGTGCGTGCATTAACCATTACTTGATATCGCTGGTTTTGATAGCGATAGGCACACAACCACACAGGTAACAAAATATGCTTAAAAGTGATAGCATTGTAATCAGTGGAAATGCTGTGAACCTGCTGCTCGTCGCCACCAATATTCCTGCAAACATCGAAGTGAATAGTACCGGCCATGACATTTTTAGCAGATTCAAATCCTTGAGTGAGAGAAACTTGCGATCGCTGCGCTTCAAACCCAGCTAAATAAGATGAATTGTAAGCGCGCAGCGACTCCTTGAGATGCCAAGGTTCTAACGCATCCAGACGGGGGCGATCGACTGAAGTTGTGGCGGGAATCAGAATATCGTCAAAAGAGCGATCGACTCTGCCAGAAGCAGGCCACCACATGGTATGTTGCACTTGGCGAGTTTTAGTTTCAGTTTCGCCCTGCGAGTTTGTTTCCGTATAAGTTTCAGTCACGTAGTAGTGTTCTCCGCGAGAACCCTGATAGTAACTAACCGTATAAGTGTCGTAAGTCCAAAACGGCAAATAAACCCCTTGAATTTTCTCTTGTTGCGCTAGGGATTTCAAAGCAGAAGGAGCAAACCAGCGGTTGCTTAGCCACTTCTGAATGCTTTCTCTGGCCTGTTTATCAGTAACTTCAAACGCTACAATTCCCTCTGGATGCACAGTCGGGCTGGCTTTGGCAGGTTGCGTCACAATTGGAGAAGCACAAAATGGGCATTTGCCCGCTACTTTTGGCGGTTCAAAAGTAACACTTGCTCCGCAATCATTGCATTTTACTTCAAGGGCTGTTGTTGATAAAGCTGTCAGCGTTGTTTCGTCGAATTGTAGATATTGTTCGTAAGAATTTTCCTTTACCTCTTCAGCAGTTTGGGGAATTGCATCTTCCCAGCCGCAGTAAGCACACTTGAGTTTTCCTGCTTGGGGGTTGAACTCTAAATAAGCCCCGCAGCTAGGACAGGGAAAAAGTTTAACAGCAGGTTCCGAAGTATTCATAATAGTTTATTGGTGATGTAATTGGTAATTGGTAATTTGGAAAGCAGATCAATTACTAATTACCAATTAACTAAATATGCAAAATTTTAGGCGGCGGCTGGCGGGGGAGGCGGCGGGACTGTCGCCAACAAAGATGCTAATTCCGGCACTTGCGATGCTAACTTCCAGCCGTCAAAACCCGCACGCCACACCATTACCTGATGTGTCAAACCATTTTGCAGAAGTTGATGCAATTCAAAAGGGCCTAATTGTTGACCGTTCTGGGCAATATACCACTGAGTTTGTGTTGGCGGGGGAGGTGGCGGTGGAGTTTGCGATGCTGGCGGCTGCATCATATTTGTCATTTGCTGACCTAGTGCCATTCCCATGCCCAATTCTAATGCTTGATTGCCGCCGCTAGGGTTATTTGCTGATGCTTCTATAGCGTTAGCAGCTTGATATTGGGTATATTGCTGCATATTTCCCAGAAGTCCGATTGAGGCTCGTTTGTCGAGTGCTTCTTCAACTTCAGGCGGCATCGAGATATTTTCAATTAATAGCTGAGTTAACTCTAACCCAAACTGCTGGATACTTGGCTCTATGGCAACTCGCACCTGTTCGCCCATGTGGGTGTAGTTGGATGCAAAGTCTAGCAGGGGAACGCGGGAATTGCCAACCCAATTGGCAAAGGCACTGACTATTGTATTGCGGAGCTGATCGCTGATTTCATCTACTTGAAATAGTCCGTCAGTGCTGATTAGTTGTTTTAAGAGTTTTTCTGGATGGGAAACTTTAATGTTGTATGTGCCAAAAGCCCGCATTCTCACTGGGCCGAGTTCTGGATCGCGGATAATTACAGGGTTAGAGGTTCCCCATCTCAGGTTGGTAAATATTTTGGTGTTAAAAAAGTAGACTTCTGCTTTGAAGGGAGAATTGAAACCGTAGGGCCAACCTTTTAAGGTGCTGAGAACGGGTAAGTTGCGGGTGTACAGTTCGTACATTCCCGGATCGAAGACATCGGCAACTTGACCTTCGCTGACAAAGACTGCTATTTGTCCTGGTCGTACAGTTAGTTTAGCACCTTGTTTAATTTCGTTTTGGTGGCGCTCGAATCGATAGGCAATGGTGTCGCTGGTATTGTCCAACCATTCGATGATATCGACAAATTCACCGCGAATCTTGTCAAAGAGTCCCATAGATTTATTTTGGGTTGTTGTTTGATTTTAGCTTCAAGAGGATCGATCGGAGTTCCCGATCGCCATTGTAAAGTTTTTAGGTGCGATCGGGCTCAGATGGGGGCGATCGCACTTGCAGACAATTCACAATTCCGGTTGAATTCCGGCCGATCGCAACTGAGCGCGCAATTGCTCTAATTGGTCTTCTGCTTGTTGAGCTCTTTCTTGTTCGCGATCGGCTCTTTGCCGCTCTTGTTCAGCTATTTGCCGCTCTTGTTGAGCTCTTTCTGCTCCCGATAACAGCAAATTCCCTTCACTATCCCACCAGCGCAGCCAAGGTAACTCAACATTTTGATACCTTCCTTGCCAAATTCCCAATTCCACTCCTAACCGTTCAATGGGATAATGACCGCGCTCATTTGCAGCAACTAATTGATACCTATCTTCGATCAGGTGATAGACTTCAACGCTAGCCTTAGTTACTTCATAAATCCCGTAAAATGCCGGACGGATGACATTTTCATAAATCCAGAATTTACCCGGCTTAGTTTCTTGTTGACCCGATCGCAACAAAGGCGTTCTGTCCCGTTCTTCTGTACCATTGCCCGATACAAATTCTAACACAATTAACGGTGCTACAAATTCTTGCCACATCACATAAGAACGGCGCAATTGACCGTCAATAGTTGGCGGGACATTAGGCACATAAAACCAGTCAGGCGCTTCTGCACCCCGTTCTAGCGGCTCAGTTAATCGCCAATAAATGCCGCTATCTTGACCGATACAATAGTTACCATCTGGATGAATGCTTTGGAAGACGGGAGTAATTGAATCGGTTAACAGAATGCTTTGAGGATGTTCTTGGAAATTTTTCACAAAAGTACCGTCGGATTCTGGTAGCTGAGTGTGGTCTGGCCAGCCTGTAGGATTTTTTTCTACATCTAAGGTGAATTTCATAATGTTATTTGGGTCGCAAGCATTGTTTTGAAACAAGTTTTGATTTTGAGTAGATGCAAACTCGATACATCTAACTCAGCCATCTATCTCCCAATCCTCCAGACGCAAACCCTCAACGCGGCTGAACTCGCGGGTATTGTGAGTTACAAGAATTAGGTTGTTGGCAAGAGCAATAGAGGCAATCAAGAGGTCATTAGGACCGATAGGTGTCCCAGATGCAGCTAGTTGAGCGCGAATTTGACCGTAAATTACGGCAGACTGGTCATCAAAAGGCAAGCTTACAAACTCACTGAAAAAACGTTTGAGTCTAGCTAGATTGCTATCTTCACGCGAACTTCTAAAAGCACCCCAGTAAAGTTCTGCTTTAACGACAGAGCATAATGTTACATCACCCGATCGCATCATTGCTAGTCGGCGAGATACGGCTGAGTTGCGGTCTTCGTTTAACAAACGGATACAACTATTAGTGTCTAAAAGATAAATCACAGCAATTCTTCCCGCATTTCATATTCCAACTGATCGGGACGAACAAGCGGTTCTCCTTCCCAACTTCCTATTACTGTCTCAAAAAAACCGGGAGACCAGCCTAAATCTTCCGGTGTTTTAGCTTCAGTTGCAGGTGATATGCGCTGGAAAACTACAATAACTTCCAAATCTGTATCTGTAATCCCAACCGGGACTTGCAAATGCAACATCCCGTCCCCACCAACCCGCGATCGTACTTTAATACTTTGCATTACTCTGGCTTCCTTAAGTTTGTACTGAAATTTAATCCTGTAATAACCTCAATCTTCATCCCATTTATCTTTAACTGCTTCCCAATCCCGCCAACCGGCACGCTCGCGATTTCCACCAGCAGCTTTTAATTTTTTTAATGCTTGTTTGGCAATTTGCAAATCTTCTAAAGTCTCTAACCATTCGATGAGTGCTTGCCAAGTTTCGACATCTAAGACAGCCACTTGTTTGCCTTTTATATTGAGAAATTCAACTGACTGCAATACTTCTAATCCGGTCATTCAGGCTACCTCTATTTTGATGATAGGTATAACTTAAGTATAGGTGTATCTCATTGATTTCGCACCCGAACCCTAGTTAATCCAAAACCAATTAATCGCGCTGGAATATTTCGCAAAATTGGTAACTGCAAAAAAGGTGGCGGTGTAAACTGTCGATCGCTATTTAATGCCCCCTTAATAATTTGCTCCTGTACAAAGGACTGAAATGCTTGAATGATACGTGTGGGCAACTCCCGCTGTCGCTGCACCTCTGCCAAATCCCACAGATGCACGCGATCGTTTTTCAGCGAGGCGCTGAGTACATTGCCCGCGACGACAGCATCTTGAATAGCATAGTTAATTCCCACACCGCCTACGGGCGACATGACGTGAGCGGCATCCCCAATTAAGAGCAAACCGGGACGATACCAGCGGGGAAGGCGACTCGATTCAACGGACAGAAAAGAAATTTGCGACCAATCTTTCAGTTGCTCTACCCTATCTGCAAATTCTGGTGCTAATTCAGCAACAGATTTTTGCAAAGCTTCTATTCCTGATTCGCGCAATTTCTGATAGCTGCCTTTCAGAATAATGTAACCGAGTTGCCAATAACCCAAGCGGTCGATCGTGACTAATAAATGACCTCCAACAGCTCGACCTCCCACGCCGGAATCTTTGACATCATCGGCACTGCGCGGCAAACGAAACCAAAGAACATCCATCGGCGGGGAAGTTTTAATCGGTTCAAAACCTGCTAATTGGCGCAGGCGGGAAAAGCGACCGTCTGCACCGACAGTGAGGGTCGATCGCACTTCATGATATCCCCTGCGTCCCCGGTATCGAATTCCGCGCACAACCCCATTTTCTACGATCGTTTCTTGTACATTAGCTCCCATTACTAGCTGAAAACAGGGGTAGCGCTGCGCTTCGGCAATGATGAATTCGAGAAACTTGACTTGGGGAAGGATAGTGATGTAAGGATACTTGGTTTTGAGACTGGACAAATCTACGAGTGTGGCGGTATTGCCAGCAGCTTGGATGGTGAGTTGGCGCATTTTTGTATGGGGCAATTCCAGCAATTTTTCGGCTATTCCCAATTGATCCATAATTTCCATTACTGACGGATGCAGCGTATCGCCGCGAAATTCTCGGTCAAAATCTTTGTGTACTTCTAGCAGCATGACTGGAATGTTTTGCCGCGCTAAAAGTAATGCTAAAACAGCACCCGCAGGCCCACCTCCGACAATGCAGCAGTTGGTATGCTGCACGTCAACGATCGAGTGTTCTTGAGAGGATTCTGAATTCTGAACAGAGTTGACAGTCATATTTTTATGTTCCTGTTTGCTCAACAATCCTGCTAGCTGCTTTTAGTTTAGCAAAACGCAGTAGTTAATCAATTCTCAAATTTTTTTTGCTTTCAAAAGAAGGACATACACGGCTTTCCTAAGTTGACAATCCTACTCCTAAAGGCGATCGCCAATCCACCAGCGGAGCGATCGCACCCCAGGCTCAGCCGCAGGTGAGGCAATCCCCCGCAGCCCCCGCTTCTCGACGCGGTACAATAAATGCAATCATACTTAACGCTTATATTGAAAAGGCTAGACACCACGCCACAGGAGACAACAGACGCATGGGTAAAGTAGTTGGCATTGACCTCGGAACAACAAACTCAGTAGTAGCCGTCATGGAAGGCGGCAAACCGGTTGTGATTGCCAATGCAGAAGGGATGCGGACAACTCCCTCGGTGGTTGCTTTCACAAAGGAAGGAGAACGCCTTGTCGGACAGATGGCCAGACGCCAGACTGTTCTCAACCCGCAAAACACCTTTTACGCCGTCAAGCGGTACATCGGACGCAAATATACCGAACTGACTCCAGAAGCAAAGCGCGTCCCTTACACAACTAAGCGCGAAGAAAACGGCAACATCAAAGTCAAGTGTCCCCGCCTGAAAAAAGATTTTGCCCCAGAGGAAATTTCGGCGATGGTGTTGCGGAAGTTGGCCGATGAAGCCAGCCGCTATCTGGGACAAGAGGTGACGGGTGCTGTAATTACTGTTCCCGCTTATTTCAACGACTCGCAGCGGCAGGCGACGCGAGATGCTGGACGAATTGCGGGACTTGATGTCAAGCGGATTTTAAATGAGCCGACAGCGGCTTCTTTGGCTTACGGTTTGGAGAAGCGAGAAAGTCAAACTATTTTAGTGTTTGATTTGGGCGGCGGTACTTTTGATGTGTCTATCTTAGACGTGGGAGACGGAGTATTTGAAGTCAAAGCAACTAGCGGCGACACTCAATTGGGCGGCAATGATTTTGACTCCAAAATTGTTGACTGGTTGGCAGAACAATTCTTAGAAAAAGAAGGAATCGATCTGCGACGCAACCGCCAAGCTTTGCAGCGCTTGATCGAAGCAGCAGAAAAAGCCAAGATTGAGCTGTCGGGAGTCGGTGTCACCGAAATTAATTTGCCGTTTATCGATGCGAATGAAGACGGGCCTTTGCATCTGGAAACGCGCTTAACTCGCGGTCAATTTGAGGGGCTGTGCACCGATTTGGTGCAGCGGCTGCGGCGCCCGGTGAAACAAGCTTTAGCCGATGCAAATTTAAGCCCTTCTCGCATTGATGAAGTTGTGCTAGTCGGCGGTTCGACTCGCATTCCTTTGGTGCAGCAAATTGTTCGCAGTTTGATCGATCGAGAACCGAATCAAAATGTGAATCCCGATGAAGTTGTGGCGGTGGGTGCGGCAATTCAAGCGGGCATTTTGGCGGGGGATGTCCGCGATGTGCTGCTGCTGGATGTGACGCCGCTGTCGCTGGGTTTGGAAACTATCGGCGGGGTGATGAAAAAACTGATTCCTCGGAATACTACTATTCCTGTGAGGAGATCGGACATTTTTTCCACTGCTGAAAACAACCAAACTGTGGTAGAAATTCACGTCATCCAAGGGGAACGGGAATTAGGCAGAGATAATAAGTCTTTGGGACGGTTTAAACTAACTGGAATTCCGCCGGCGCCGCGAGGGATTCCGCAGGTGCAAGTAGCTTTTGATATTGATGCTAACGGGATGCTGTTGGTGACTGCTTTGGACAAAACTACCGGCAGGGAACAAAGCATTACTGTGCAAGGTGCTTCGACGCTGACTCAGCAGGAAGTGAATCAAATGATTCGCGATGCGGAACAGTTTGCTCAAGCTGATAAGTTGCAGCGGGAAAGGGTAGAAAAACGCAATCGCGCTGAAGCTTTAGCTTATCAAGCTGAGCGGCAGTTGCGGGAAGTTGCGCTCGATCGCGGAATGCAGTTTGCTCAAAGAAGCCGCCAGCGAATTGAAACTTTAATTCGGGAATTGCGAGACAGTTTGGAACGCAACGACGAGCGGGGAGTTGACCAAGTTGGTTCGGATTTGCAAGATGCTCTTTACGATTTGAGCCGGGAAGTTTCAGCTTTTGCTGATGATGACGATGATGATGATTTCTTTGAGTCTGTGAAGCGGACTTTTACGGGCGACGGTACCAAGCGGCGCAGCGATGACAGCAGCTATTATACCAATGCTAAACCGTATCGCCGATCGACTGTCGATCCGATTCCCGATCGTATGGGCGATCGTATGGGCGATCGTATGGGCGATCGTATGGGCGATCGTATGGGCGATCGCAGAAGCAGTGCTAATCGCCCCACTCGCCCTTATCAAAATCAAAGCGACGATTGGGATGATGACGACGATTGGCTCTAATTAGTGGTTAGTCATTAGTCCCCAGTCATTAGTCCCTAGTTTGAAGCAGGGAAGCACGATGACTAATGACTAATGACTAATAATTAATAACTAATGACTAATAACTAATGACTAATGACTAACTATGCAGAATTTTCGCAATTACTATCTAATTTTGGGAGTCCCCAAAGATGCCTCGGCTGATGAGATTAAGAAAGCCTATCGACGGCTGGCCAGACAGTTGCACCCTGACGTAAATCCGGGGGATAAATCTGCTGAAGATAGGTTTAAGGATATTAATGAAGCTTACGATATTCTTTCCGATATTGACAAGCGAGCTCAATACGACCAGTTTAGTAAATTCTGGAAACAAAAGGGATTTCAAAGCCAACAAGGGGTGCGACTTCCCAATTTCAAAAGCTGGGGAAACGGTAAAGCTAGCCGCAAAAAACCTGCTCAGGATATCGATTTTAGCGATTACTCGGATTTTAATAAATTTCTCGATCAAGTGCTCGGAAGGCGCCGGGAAGTCAGGATGGCGACAGCGAATGATGCAGCGCGAGTTAGTTCGCCGGAACCGTGGAATACGGCTTCTAAGAAAACGAGTTATGTGGCTAATTCTCGCGAAGATAGAAGGGAGTTGGACGATCGCGAAATTAGACGGGAAGTTAGGGAAATAGACGATCGCGAAATGCGACAGGATATTGACGCCAGGCTGACTTTGCGCTTGGAAAAAGCTTATTCCGGGGGAACCGAGCGAATTCGTTTGGAAGATGGGCGAGCGATCGAGGTGAATCTGCCTCCTGCTATGGTATCAGGGCAGCGGATTCGCTTGCGAAATCAAGGTATGGGGGGCGGAGATTTATATTTGAAAATCACGGTTTCTCCCCATCCATTTTTTCGTTTGGAAATGTCGGATATTTGCTGCGAATTGCCGCTGACTCCCAGCGAAGCGGTGTTGGGCGGAGATGTTGAAGTACCGACGCTGGATGGTAGGGTGAAAATGAAATTGCCGCCTGGAGTTACGTCTGGGAAGCGGTTGCGGCTGGCTGGTAAGGGCTATCCGACTGGAAATGGCGATCGGGGCGATCAGCTAGTAGAAATTATGGTTGTAATTCCCAAGGAAATTAGTGAGGAGGAACGAGAATTATACGAAAAATTGCTGCAGGTTGAGTCTTTCAAGCCACGTCAAGATTTGTCGGTTTAATTCTATTATTTTGTAAGGTGCGTCGCGGCGGAAATTTTCGTTACGATCTAAAGCTATTCGAGGGCGACGCACCCTACACCAGAAAGTGAAAGTAAATATTGGGAGGCTTAAAGTATGATGGTGAAAGTTAGCTGCGCTCGAAAACGAAATTTTTGCTTAGTTGGAGCGATCGCATTCTTTTTTGTTTTGGTAACTTCATATTTTTTTGGGTGTTCGGCACCCACAAATCAGCCAACTACAAAAGATATCACTCCTTTACAAGACTTAAAAAAATTAACTAAACTTTTCCTGATTAGAACAGAAGTAGATAATATTAATCGCTTGCAATTTTCACCAAACCTGACTGAATTATATATTGTACAAAATAAGAACATCCTCCAGTCTGGAGATGATTCCGCAAAACCAACTATCGATCTTAGCAAGATACAACATTTAAATAAATTGGTAAAACTCACTATTATTGGAAATCGAATTTCCGATCTTAAGTCGCTGAAATTTCTCCCCAAACTAACCAAGCTTAACCTCAGTGACAATGAAATTACAGATATCGAGCCTCTTAAATATCTGACAGGCTTAACCGAACTATCTCTCAGTAACAATGAAATTTCAGACATCAGCATTTTAAAATTTCTCACAAACCTAACCAGACTCGATCTTGGAAGCAATAAAATATCCCAAATCGACCCACTTAAATTTCTGAAACATTTAACCGCACTCGGCATTAGTCAAAATCAAATTTCAGACCTTCGCCCGCTGGCATCTTTAAGTAATCTAACCGAACTAGATATTATGTATAATAAAATTTCTGACATTAGTCCATTGCGATTTCTGACCAACCTCACTAAACTTGACCTTGGCAGCAATCAAATATCAAATATCGAGTCGCTGAAATTTTTGACCACTCTCACGCACCTTTACCTTCCTGGCAATCAAATCAAAGATTTCAGTCAACTTCGATCGCTAACCAAGCTAACTAAACTCCACCTCTATGACAACCCGCTTCCTATAAAAAAATGTCCCGTTAAACCACAATCTATCTGTCTCCTTGAGTTTTATTGGGGAAATGGGCAAATGACAGGTTATATAGATTGGGAAGAGCATCAAATGAATAACCCAGACTCCATCCCAATTCCTAACCGATACCCATACATTGATAGTTGGTAGCGAGTTGATATCGGCGGTAATTATGCAAATATGGCTATTTTTCAGCGATCTATATGTTATCTTTACAATTGTCTTATGCCGATCGTTTGATTAAAGTAGTGTAGGTGCGCGCTGCGTACCTTACCAATGAACAACAGCACGACACGAAAATCACGGATACACAGATAGCTGTTTTTATTAATTACCAAATTCTCTGAGATTCATCCTTCAGTACAGAATAATTAGATAGCCGACTTCTTTAAAAAGTCGGCTATCTAAGAAAAGAGGAAATTTTCGATAATATTTACGTAAAGTTACTGTTGTAATTATTGCTGAAATAGCCGATAATTAACATTAAGGTAATTTTTCCACAATCGGGAGCATTCTGCCACAATGACTCAAATGCCACCTCAATGCAAAAACCTGCAAGAACAAGTTGACTCTTTACTGCAACTGCTGCGTCAAGAATCGTCTTTGCGACAACAAGATATTACAGCGGTGCAAGCTTCATTAAAAAAAGCAATTTCCCCTGAGTTTGAGATTGTGTTTGCAGGTGCTTTCAGTGCGGGAAAATCGATGCTGATTAATGCTTTGTTAGAGCGAGAATTGCTCTACAGTGCTGAAGGACACGCGACTGGTACTGAATGTTATATCGCCTTTGCTGAGCCTGAAAAAGAGCGAGTTGTCCTCACTTTTTTGAGTGAAGTTGAGATTCGAGAGCAAGCGTATGCTCTTTGCGAAAAGTTAGGTTTAACTACTGAACTTAATATTAATCAAACAGATGTAGTGCCGCTTTTGTGCAAGGGATGTAACATAATTCTTGAAAAAGAAGGCGGCGAAAATAAATCGGAATTAGCCAAACAAGCTAAGGCTTTGATGCTGCTGTTAGAAGGTTTTGAGGCAAATCGCGATCGCATCCACACTCTCGAAAATGCCACCTACTCGATGGAACAGTTTAACTTTTCCAATCTCAAGGAAGCTGCTAGCTACGCCCGTCGCGGTAGCAACAGTGCGGTGCTGAAGCGCGTAGAGTATTATTGTTATCATCCGTTGCTACAAGACGGCAATATTATTATCGATACGCCGGGAATTGATGCGCCCGTACAGCGGGATGCGGAATTGACTTATGATAAGATTGAAAGCCCCGATACTTCGGCGGTTGTCTGCGTTTTGAAAGCAGCTTCGTCGGGGGAAATGACGACGGAAGAAACCGAGTTGATGGAAAAAACGCGGGGAAATCCGGGAATTCGCGATCGGCTTTTTTACATTTTCAACCGCATCGACGAAACTTGGTACAACACTCAACTGCGACAGCGCTTAGAAAATCTGATTAATTCCGACTTTCGCGATACTGCGAGAGTGTACAAAACTAGCGGATTGTTGGGATTTTACGGCAGTTTGATTAAAAATACCACAACGCGCGATCGCTTTGGTTTAAATACAATATTTGCCGCAAGTCAGGGGCGGGTTGATTTAGATATTAAGTTAGATTCAGATTTTATCGAAAAGAGTGAAGAAACTCCGCAATTTATCAGCGAATTTAACCGCTA
Organism: Microcoleus pseudofavosus SVA1_A4; assembly: GCF_036700565.1. Taxonomy (NCBI): domain Bacteria; kingdom Bacillati; phylum Cyanobacteriota; class Cyanophyceae; order Oscillatoriales; family Microcoleaceae; genus Microcoleus; species Microcoleus pseudofavosus. The sequence goes on along the minus strand of NZ_JAUBPE010000007.1, from coordinate 55,177 downwards.
CTGTGCGAATTCCGGCAAACTTTCTCCCAGCAAATTTCGGATTTCAGTTAACAGCTACGAAACACCAAATGAAAACTACGTGCGGATTCTTGCAGAACAAGGAAAACCGTTAATCGACCAATTAATTCAAGATAGCGGCATCGAAGATTTTCGCACAGCCATCACCCGCTACCTCACCGAAGAAAAACGCCCGCAACTGTTCAAAAATCTCGCCGACGACTTGGAAGACTTGTGCATTCAACTGCGAAAACACTACCAAACAATCCAGCGGAATTTGGACAGCCAACCCCGCGAAATTGAAGCGATGAAAGCACAGGAACTTTTACGCTTAAATCAAGAATTGCAGCAAGTAGGACAGGATTTTCGGGAACATATCGCCACAGAAATCAATGAAATGATTATGAATAAATGCGATATTTTTGATACAGATTTTCGGCAACTGCAATCTCGGATGATCCGGCGCTTGGATGAATTGCTAGATAGCTTTTCAGTTGAGGCAGCTTACGGGCGCACTGTGCTGACTCATCCCCGCAATGCTACAGCACCTTTAATTGCTGTTTTAGTTGAGGCGCTTTACTATTTAGCAAATCAGTTAGAAGATATTTTAGTAGAGTCTACGGCGTCGCTGGTTGCCAATTTTTTCCAGTATTTGAAAGACAGCGTTCGCAAATCTGAATATTATCGACTTCTGTATCGATTGTTGGGGAATGACGGGGGAATTGAACAGCAGTTAGATGAGCTGTCAAAGCGGGTTTCTGATGCTTTGATAAATGCGGCTGGCGTTGAGTGCGATCGCTACGTGCGAGAAAGCCCCCGTTTTTACGACGAAGACACGTTTTCGATTTATCAATTCCGGCAAACATTGCAGCAAACATCTCAAGGTTACGACTGCGAAAACATGGTAGATGCCCAACCGGCAATTCGGCAATTGTTGCGCTTAGATTTCGAGCCAAAAGTATCTAAAACCATCCGACAAACTTTCCGGCAAACTGTTAATAAGACGCTGAAAGATCATTTGTTACCGATGGCCGAAAAGCAAGCGGATGATATTTTGCAGAAATACAGTCAAGCCCGCGATTATTTGGAGCAAACTTTGGCGCAGGAGGCGGAGGAGAAAATCGCTCGGAACCAGCGGCTGCAAGGGGAGAATGATGAAAAGATCGAAAAGTACGATCGGGCGGTTTCTGGGATTAATAGCTGTTTGCAGGCGATGAAGTTGCACGAGCATTTGTTACCTGTAATTGGACAAAATGATAGTGTTTCGGTGGATGGTGAATGATTGTGCTATAATAGCTAACAAAGAGCGACTTTAATCCTATGAACATTCGCCAAAAGCTTCTCACAATAATCGAGCAACTTCCCGATGAGAAGCTAGCCATACTTCTGAACCTAGCGCTTGTCTTTAAAAGTGGGAAAGAATCTGTTCAACCGATGCTTGTATCCCAAGCTTATCAAGATTGGCTGAGTGCGGAAAATGACATTTATGACGAACTATTTGCCGATGAACTTACGGCGGGGTGATGTAGTGTTGGCTCAAGTGCCAATGCCTTCTACTCAGCTAACACAGTTTAAACTGCGTCCGGCTGTGATAATTTCGGCAGATAATCTCAACCAAATTATTGAGGACGTGATGGTTGTACCTTGTACTTCTAAGACAACTCGCCCTTTGACGGTGGCTCAATATTTGATAACAGGAGATGAAATTGTAGTAGCTGGTATTAGAGTTCAGTCGGTAGTTAGGTGCGAGTCCATTTTTACCCTCAACAAGTCAATGATTACCCGGAAACTCGGTTCCCTTTCAAATGAGGCTATAAACCACGTTAATCGGTGTTTGATGGTAGCTTTGGAATTAGAAATAGTAGATTAAATAGGACTTAAGCGAGGGTGGGAAGAATATGGAAGATAAATTTGATTTTCACAACTGTGGTAATGATGATGCTTTATCTTTTGGTAACGCAATGCTTAAAATAGAAAAACTTAAGGAAACAGTAAATAGAGTTTTGCCTGAAAATGGGTTAGGACAAACACTCAATCAGTTATTAAGCCAGCAAGCCCTAAATATTGATGTAGCTTTAACTACCGATCAAACACGTCGTTTATATGAGAACTGGTTTGGTGAAGGTATAGATTGTGAAATTCTCAGAGTGGGTGCTCCGGGCTGGAAGAAAGGAAAGATTAAGCTCAAACTCAATGTCACTATAGAATTTTGCCCTGACGAACCAGAAGTTGAAGAAACACCAGAAAACAACGAGTCAGAAATCAGCCCGCCAGAATCACCCCTTGATGATTTGCGCCGCCAACTACTAAACCATGAAAATCAACCCAATAATTCATGACTAAAATCCCTAGAATCCCTATTCCACCAGAAGTCAGAAAATACGTATTTACCCGCAATAAATATCAATGCCAAAGCTGCGGCCAAACCAAACTAGAAACCCAACTGTCGATCGATCATATCATCCCCCTAGCCCGCGGCGGCAGCAACGACATCAGCAACCTGCAAACCCTCTGCCTCACCTGCAACCAAAAGAAAACCGACAAACTAGACCCCCGCTTCCGGCGACACTTTGACCTGTGATACAGCATTTTTCAGGTAAGCTAGCAGAGATAGAGGACACGGCAGTGCCGTTTCCCTACTGCGATCGATTCTCTCTTCTTTTCCTCTGCGCCCTCTGCGCCCTCTGCGGTTAAAAAATCCTACCATCTATAATACCGATAAGGATCATCCCCCATCTCAAAATCCGTCTTATAATCCGAGTGATAAAACTCCTGACTAGAACCATTAAAAACAACCCCATCCGCCTTAAAACTCGCCCCCAAATTAGCCAAAATCTGAGCATTCGCCCGAGTTTGCCGCCAGCGAGTAAAGCGCAAATAAGTCTTAGCATCAGCATTCAAACTATCCGGGTCAATCTGAGAAAAAATCGCCACACCCTTACCTACAGCAACCCGACTTAACAAACCGCCAGCGCCGATTTCTCCCCCAGACTTTATCAACCAAGTATCATAAAAAGAGCGCGATCGCAAATCCGAACTGCTAACCCCCTTCACCTCATCCCAACTCGGAACCGCCAGCGAACCGCCGAAATCCTTCGCTTGCTGCAAACCCACGCCCAAACCCGCAGCCGGCACTTGACGCGGGAGGAAAAACGCCTTCCCGCCAGCATTCAAATAACCGCGCAAATCAGCATCTTTCAGATTCGCTTGAGCCCCCACAATGGCCAAACCAACATCCTGAGAAAGCGCATTAGCCCGCTGATAAATTACCCCCAAACTATCCAACTTCTTCGCATCCGCATCTCCCCCAATTAAAACCACCTTATCCGGCTTCCCCAACACCGGGGAATTCATCCCGTAACTCACAATTTGTTGCACTAATTGCGCCGCCCCACCATCCGCAGCAAAATGGTCTTCCAAATCCAACTCATTTAATATCAATCGCCCTTTTCCGTAGTCCAATTCCATCAGCGGCGAATAAGCTAAATCAAACTCAGATTCCAAAATTGGCCGCCAACCGCTGCGGTGCGGCTTCTCTATTGAAGCGCTGCTGACACCGCCGCGATTTCCCCAATGCCAGCCGTACCAAGGCATATTTGACGGACTCAATCTTGCCCCGGTTTGAATCGTATCGGGATACGCTTCAATCAGGGTACTTTCCCCGATCCAATCGCGCAAATCTGCATCGTCCAAACCGCTAACTGCCGGGTGGTTGCTGTCAACTGGATACGCGCGGCGGCTGACGTGTTCGGCAACCCGCAAACCCATATTTCTCAGCCATTCCCGGCGCTGGGGAAATACAATTGCTTTGCCGCCGCTACGCACGAAAGTTTCTAAATTTCCCGGGAAATTTTGCCCGCTAGAAAACGCTTCCCTACCGATAATTAATAGCGATGAAACTTGCGAACCGTTCCACGGCACAAGCGGATAACCTAACTGTTTTAACATTGCCGATGTTTTGCCAACTGGATCGAAGATTGCCACCGCATCCTTGACTTTGGATGGAGTGGAAAATACCCGGAAAGCAAATGTATCAGAATGCGGGCGATCGCCCACTCGCGCAGTCAAGCGAATTTCGCCGTCAGCCTTGCTAGAAACTGTATTTGGTAATTTCACGTCAATTGGGAAAAACAGCGTGCCTGCTGTCTCAATACTTCCCTTCTTCTCCCCAGTTCCCACTTCTTCTCCCCCCACCAAGACTCGCCAATTAAACGCAAAATCTTGTTTCGCCCGCGTATCGTTAATTAACACTATTTGCTTAGCCAATTTTCCGCCTGCAAAAAAGCTGCGATCTTTTGCAGTAAAAGCCTGATTAGCACCAGCAATCCAAGCCAAGGTGGAGCTATTATTATTCACAATTGCCTCGCCTCCCGGATACATATTGTAAGCTTCTGGCTGCCAATAATGCAAAAGATTATTCGACACTTGCTTCAAATAAACGCCCCGGCGACCAGGTTGAAATTCCCCAATATCCACCTTAGTTCTGCCAGCATCCGAAACCTCCCAACCGTGTCCTTCTTGCCAAGGAATCATCCCCCCAGACATCCCAAAAGTCCGCCAACTCCGCCAAGTATTCGTACTGAATAACTGCTGCAACTTTTGAAAAGCCGGTGCAAAATCTAACTCCTTGTTCATATGCCAGCTTTTATACTCTTGATCTTTGACAAATTGCTCCCGAACTTTACCTTTATAAGCCGGAGTTTCCAACTCGTAAGCTTGTTTCCCAAAATAAATCGCCGCAAACTCGGTCATCCAAGGTTCGCTGACAATCACCTTATTAAAACCTTGGCGGTTGCGCATCATTGTTGCGTGTAGAGGCGTGCCAAATTCTACCACCATGTAGGGCATTTCTCCGGTTTTGCTCCATTCGGAAATCCATTCTTCTCTTTCTTGCAACGGCATGACATTTAAATAAGAATTGAGAGAATAAACATCGCCAAAAGTGCCGCCTTGATGTACCATTACAGGTCTGGTTGGATCGACGGATTTCATAGCAGCAAAGGCCTCATTTCCCAGCGGGGTTTTGGCGCGCATCCGCTGGTTTTCCACGGGGCCGAGAGTTCCTTCTATTTTTTTTCTGCCGATGCGGCGGGGATTTTGATCGTCACCGCTGCCGAAATAGTTGGGACTTGTCGCCCACATTAATACTGAGGGATGATTGCGGTAGCGGCGCATTTCTGTAGTCATTCGCGCTTTCCAGCGGTCTATTATTTGGCGGTTATTCCACTGTTCGCTCCAAGCGATGGGAGTAATGTCTAAAGCGGGAGCCATAATTGGAAAACCTTTGAGGTCGGCGCGTTCCGAAAATAGTTCTCGGAAATGCCATTTTCCGCGTTCGTCGTGATTCCAAGGCCAGATTTCTGTTATATTAAAACCGGCTTTTACATAGCCGTCAATTAAACTGTCAGAAACTTCTACTGTGCCACCTTCCCAAGTATCGGAATGCAAGTTTGGTCGCAGGCGAAATTCGGTTCCGTTTAAGAAAAACTTTCGCCCTTCTACCCAAAATTCTCGGAAGCCGAAAGGTTGGTTGTATTGCGTATCAATGCCACTTCCTTTTACTGCTAATTGCAGGGTGTAAAGGTTTGGTTGACCGACATCCCAGAGGCGGGGATTTGGCCAATTCCACTGGACTTGTACGGTTTGAATTGGTTTAGCTTGAACGTTGGCAGTTCCTGTAAAGTTTTGTTCGATTTTGCCTTTTTCGTCGAGCATTTGAGCGACAAGTTGAACTTGACCGTTTTGGGTAACGTCTTTGAGTTCTACATCTAATTTAACTTGCTTGTTTCTGGTGGAAGTTTGGACGAATACGTCGCTAATTAGCGGGCCTGGGGGAACGGCCAGAATCCGCACTTCGCCGATGATTCCCCGCGATTGCAAGTTGGATTTTGTTGTATAAATTTCTGTGGGACTCATAATCACGGCTTTGTCTTTTTCGTCGGATACTGCCGCAACTAAGATAGATATTGTATTTTGACCTGGTTTTGCTGCTTTGGTAATCTCAACAGTGCCGTACGGCCATTCGATTTGACCGCAGTTATTGCCGTTTACAAAGATGACTGCATCGGTACTGACTCTGGCTAAATCGATAAAAATTCGGCGGTTTTTCCAGTCGCCGGGAATCTCTATATTTCTCTGATACCAGGCTTTTGATAGTTGTTTGCTGTTGAATTTTTCCCAAGAATTGCCGGTGCCGCGAGTGATGATTCCGGGTACGAATTCGCTTTTTTCTTCTTGCCAGTCTCCGGGTACTTGGATGGAGCCCCAACTGGGGGATGCGGGGGGACTTTGGGGGTTGCCAATGGCGGGGACAAATTGCCAGGTGCCGTTGAGGTAGATTTGGTCTCGCTTGTTGTCGATCGCACTGGCGGTGGCTGGGGTAAGATTGGGAAAGCCGATCGACGATATTACTGAATTGCTGGCCGAGTTGGGATTTTGAAGCGCGTAACCTATGAATCCGAAGACGGTGGCGGCTGCGAAAAATAATCCGATAATTTTTGCCAGCTTGTTATTCACGCTAAGTTCCTCCCAGAAATCAGCTTATCCAATTTGTCCCTTCACCTGTAATAGTAGCTTATTCAGCACCAATCAGAAGTGCAAATCTGTCTCTTGGAAGATGGCACGGGCCAGACAAATGTGGTTTGGTATAGAAAAAATAGATAATTAGTTTTAGCTTAGTTTTAGCAATGTTGTTTCATCGGCACAAGAAGTAGGGCGATCGCGCCATCGCTACAGGTCAACAAAAATGAGTCGGTTCCAGGTCTTGCCTTTGCCCATTAAATCTTACAGCATTGCTACATTTAGCGCCACCACGGCCTTACTGCTGACAACTCTGTTAGTGTTGGCACTCAAGGCAACTCCTGCAATCTTACTTTTTGCCGCTGCAATGGTTAGCGTTTGGTATGCTGGCTTAAAGTCCGCAGAACAAGAAGTAGAAATAGAACGCAAAATTATTTCCAAACTAATTGACACAACGGCTTGCTTGATTGTAGTTCTCGATAGCCAAGGACGGATTGTTCGCTTCAACCAAGCTTGCGAAAAAACAACAGGCTACTCGGCAGCAGAAGTTGTTAATAAATATGTTTGGGATTTGTTCTTAATTCCTGAAGAAGTAGATCCAGTTAAAACAGTTTTCACCCAACTCAACTCGGAACAACTTTACAGCGAATATCAAAATTATTGGCGCACCAAAAACGGATCGAAGCGCTTCATTTCTTGGTCTAATACTGTGACGCTCGATGGTCAAGGTTTGGTAGAATATGTGATAGCAAGTGGCATCGATATTACTGACCGCAAAGAAGCAGAAATGGCACTGGCTTTATCTTACGCTAAGTTAGAAACCCGCGTCAAACAGCGAACGGCCGAACTGACAGTAGCTAAAGAAGCGCTGCAAGCTCAAGAAGAACGATTTCGCTGTTTGAGTTCCTGTTCGCCGGTCGGCATTTTTATGGCGGATTTTGAGGGGCGCTACACCTATGCAAACCCTCGCACTCAGGCTATTTGCGGCTTGAGTTTGGCAGAACTTTTAGGAGACGGTTGGGAGAATTGCATTCACCCGGAAGACTGCGATCGCGTATTGGCCCGATGGCGGGATTATACTCGGGAAGGTGGGGAAGATGCGATCGAGTATCGCTTGCAAACACCAGAGGGGATTGTGCGCTGGATTAACGTTTGTGCCTCGCCGATGTTCTCCGACTCCGGCGAACTCATCGGACACGTGGGCACGGTGAGAGATGTCACCGAAAGACAACAAGCGCAAGCAGCTTTGTCAAGCAGCGAACAGCAACTGAGAACGCTACTAGAAAATACGCCAGATATCATTATCCGCACGGACAAAGAACTGCGTTATATGTATGTCAACAAAGCAGTTGAAATCAGCCAAGAAAAACCGCTTTCATTCTTCCTGGGAAAAACCAGTCAAGAAATAGGAATGCCGCCAGACTTGTGCCAGGTGTGGGATGAAACCGTGCATAAAGTGTTAGAAACAGGTCGAGAAGAAATCATCGAATTTCAGGCTTTCTCAACCGACGGCATCCGAAGTTATCAATCCCGCGTAGTTCCAGAATTTGGCAAACACGGCGTACCAGAATCAGCCTTAATTGTCGCCCGCGATATCACAGAACTCAAACTTGCAGAAACTCAAAGATTGCAGTTAACAATCGAGCAAACAGCGAGAGAAAAAGCGGAAATAGAACAGCAGCGCTCGGCATTTTTAGCAGAAGTCAGCAAAATGCTGGCTGCTGCGTTTGACGGGGAAACGGTGCTGCAAAATGTAGCAGAATTAGCGGTAAATTCGATCGCCGACGGGTGCTGCATTCATTTGATCGAAACCGACTCAAAAGTGCGCCGAGTCGCTGCGGCTCACGCAGAAGCCTCTATAGTTGATAGTCTGAATAACTTGAGAATCCGCAACCCGATCGCCGATGGTGCTGTTAACGGCTATCCGCTGGTAATCCGCAGCGGAAAATCCGAACTAATTGCCGAAGTGGATGAGGAAATTTTAGCAGCAGGAGCCGAAAATGCAGCAGAAATCGAAATATTGCGATCGCTCAATATCGGATCTCACGCTTGCGTACCGCTAAAAGCCCGCGGGCGGGTAATGGGTTCCATCACTTGCTTTACCTCAAAGTTGGGCCGCCGCTACAGTGCAGGAGACATGGCAATGCTAGAAGATTTAGCATACCGCGTGGCGATCGCCCTCGACAACGCCAGACTTTACGCAGAAGCGCAGCAAGCACTATCTCAAACATCGGAATCCTTCGCCTTAATTGACTCGCTGCTAGAAGCATCTCCCCTAGGGATTTGCTTTCTCGATCGCCAAATGCGCTTCATCCGCATCAATCAAGTCTTAGCAGAACTCAACGGTTTGCCAGCAGAACAGCATATCGGGCAAGACTTCCGCCAATTCTTGCCAGAATCCGCCGCCCAATTGGCACCGATAATTCAACAAGTTTTAGAAACCGGTCAGCCTGTTTTAAACGTAGAAGTTAGCGGCGAATGTCAGGGGAAACCGGGCTATTTCGGCCATTGGCTAGCCAACTACTACCCAGTGAAAAATGAAAAGGGAGAAATAATCGGAGCCGGGATAATTGTCGCAGAAATTACCGCAGCCAAACAAACAGAATTAGCTTTGACAGAAAGCGAAATGCGCTTCCGCAGCGTGGTAGAATCTAACATGATCGGCATCGGTTTCTGGGATGCCAACGGCGAAATTACTGAAGCTAATGACGCCTTGCTGGAAATGATCGGATATACGAGGGAAGAATTAGTTTCGGGACAGATTAGTTGGGTCGAGATCACGCCGCCGGAATACGGAGAACTCGATCGCGCCGCTATGGCGCAAATCGCAGGATCGAGAAGTTGCGCGCCTTATGAAAAAGAATACATCCGCAAAGACGGGACGCGCTTCCCAATTTTAGTCGGAGCCGGAAACTTGCAAGGATGCACAGACAAAGGATCGTTCTTCGTGCTCGATATCACCGATCGCAAACAAGCCCAAAACCAGCTTCGAGAAAACGAAATACGCATTCGCCGCCAACTAGCAGAACTCGATTTAGTTTACAACACCACACCGGTCGGGCTGTCCTTTGTGGATACCAATATGCGCTACATCCGCATCAACAAATGCCTCGCTGCGATCGACGGCCGCTCGATCGCAGATCGCATCGGGCGCACCGTCAGAGAAGCGATTCCCGAAATGGCAGATATGCTAGAGCCGATTTACCGCCAAGTGATCGCGACGCAAACCCCCGTGCTCGACTTGGAAATTAAGGCCGAAACCCTGCAACAGCCGGGAGTTTTGCGGGATTGGCAAGTCAGCTTTTACCCCGTTACCGATGAATCGGGAACGCTGTTGGGAGTCAGCAGCGTGGTTGCCGAAATCACCGATCGCAAGCAAGCAAAACGGGTAATCCAGCAAAGCGAAGCCATGTTCCGGCGGCTGTTCGAGTCAAATATTTTCGGAGTCGCGATCGGCGATTTTACCGGCCGCATCGCCTACGCCAACGAATCCCTGCTCGAAATGGTCGGCTACACCCGCTCGGACTTGCTCTCCGGTCAAATGCGCTGGGACAGGATGACCCCCCCCGAATACCTGCACCTCGACGCCAAGGCGGCCGGGGAACTGCGGGCTAAGGGAGTCGCAACTCCTTTCAAGAAAGAGTACATCCGCAAAGACGGCAGCCGCGTCCCGATTCTGATGGGCGGGACGATCCTGTGCCCGGACAACCGCGAACCAGAGACGATCGTCGCATTCTACATCGACTTGACCGAGATATCGCGGGTGGAAGCAGAACTCAAAAAGAATCAAGAACGGCTGCAAATCGCTCAGCAAGCAGGCAAAATCGGAAGTTTTGAATTGAACGTCCAAACCAACTCCGTCGCGTGTACCCCGGAATTAGAGGCTTTGTACGGGCTGCCGGCCGGCAGTTTAGACAGCTATCAAAGTTGGGCGGAAATGGTACATCCAGACGATCGCGCTGTTACCGAACAGCAGGTGCAGGCTGCGGGCGCGTCCGGGGAGGAATTAAACATTGAGTTCCGCATCTGCCGCCCGGATCGAAGCGTGGGCTGGATTGCTTGCAGGGCTAAGGTGTTTCCCGACGATCGCGGTTTGCCTTGGCGGATGATCGGGGTGAACGTCGATATCACCGATCGCAAACAAGCAGAAGAAGCGCGATCGCAAATCAATCAAACTTTGGAAGCCTTGATTCAGGCTTGTCCCCTAGCAATTACCGTTTTGAGTGCCGACGACGGCACTGTGAAAATGTGGAACCCAGCCGCCGAGAGGATTTTTGGCTGGTCAGAATCAGAGGCGGTAGGTCAATTCGCGCCCAGCGTTCCCGCAGACAAGCGGCAGGAATTCATGGCGAAGTTGAAAGGAATTCGCGAAGGAAACGCGATCGCCGGAGTGGAAACCCAGCGCCAAAGGAAAGACGGCAGTTCGATCGAGATCGGTTGGTGGGCAACTCCAGTCCGCGACGGCAAGGGCAACATCAACTGTATGTCGATCGTCGCCGACATCAGCGATCGCAAGCAAGCCGACGCAGAACGCGCTCAGTTGCTCGATCGCGAACAAGCCGCCAGAGCCCAAGCAGAAGCCATCAACGGCCTCAAAGACGAGTTTCTAGCCACTCTTTCCCACGAACTGCGGACGCCTTTAAATGCGATTCTGGGCTGGGCGCAGATGCTGCGCGGCCGCCCGTACACGGAAGCTTCTTTAGCTTGCGGTTTGGAAGCGATCGAGCGTCAGTCGAGGGTGCAAGCGCAGCTAGTGGAAGATTTGCTCGACGTTTCCCGGATTATTCAAGGCAAGCTGGCTCTGAAACCCGGCTGGTTCGGCATGGTAAAGACGATCGAAGTTGCTGTGAATTCAGTTCGTTTTGCAGCCGATGCCAAGTCTGTCACCCTTATGCAAGAATTTGACCCCGCAGTCGGCTTGATGTGGGGCGACGCCCAGAGGTTGCAGCAGGTAGTCTCGAATTTGCTGACTAACGCCGTCAAGTTTACGCCTTCGGGGGGAACTGTGGAACTGCGCTTGTCGGCCGTAACTGTTACCGATTCTCCATCTCCCAATTACGTGCAAATTACTGTCAGCGATACCGGAAAAGGCATTTCTGCTGAGTTTCTGCCCTACGTGTTCGATCGCTTCCGACAAGCAGACGGCTCGATTACTAGGGCTGACAGCGGTTTGGGACTGGGATTGGCGATCGTCCGGCACTTGGTGGAACTCCACGGCGGCACTGTGCGCGCCGAAAGTCCCGGAGAGGGACTCGGCGCGACATTCACGGTAATGCTGCCGCTCAAACAGCGTCGGAGGCAGCAGCCGCAGTTGAGAGGGGAAAGGAAAGTCGCTGCCGTGCGTCAGGGTATTTTGGCAGGTTTAAAGGTGTTGGTAGTTGACGACGAACCCGACAACCGCGAGTTTTTGACTGTTGCGCTCGAACATTTCGGGGCGACTGCGACTGCGGCTGCTTCGGCCCAGGAGGCGATCGACTTTTTACAGCAGTCGCCGCCGGATATTTTAGTCAGCGACATCGGTATGCCCGTTGAGGACGGCTACTCGCTGATCCGCAAAGTGCGATCGTCCGCATCCGACACAATTAAGCGCTTGCCGGCCGTGGCGCTGACAGCTTATGCTAGCGAACAAGACCGAGAGCGGGCGATCGGGGCCGGTTACAACGAACACTTAACAAAGCCGATCGAACCCGCTCAATTCGCCACAGTTTTAGCCCGGTTAACAAATTGGCATTAGGGCGAGCCGCGAGATACTGCCAACTCTGACCAAAAGTAATTTGGTCCGGGGCCCCCGGATTTATCAGGGGTCAATTCTTCAATTCTTCAATCTCAAATCTCAAATCTCAAATCGATTGACTGCTGTATACTAAACAACAAAGAGTGGGAGAGTGAAGGAGCAAAAATTATTCCTACAGCAGCGCAGTTACTCAAATGCTTTGTAGTTTGCTACGAGTTAACAAATATGTATCAGCCTATCTACATATAGCAGTCCTAAATCAGTCGCAAAATCGATCCCGATCAGAATCCTTGTAGTGCGAGCATCTTGCTCGCGTACTATTTTTCAAATCATTTAGGATTGCTATAGTGCGGCTCGACGAACGCACAAATAATATCGTTTCCGGTTGCATCGGAATAATATATTTGGATAATGTCAGTGCGAGCGTCCCCGCTCGCGGCGTGGATCGCGAGCGGGGACGCTCGCACTACATAATTCCGATGCTACTGGATTTGATATAACATCTACATTTTGGCTGGTGAAACTATCGAAATAGAGATTTATCCTAACGGGCAATGGAGATACTCTGATGAACAGACCTAATTTTCAAACTATGAGCCGAAAAGAATTGCGAGCTTACGTACTTGCTCACCGAGAAGATAATGAGGCTTTCTATACTTTTGTCGATCGGCTGCATGAATCTGTAGCCGTAACAGAGGCAGCAGTTGTTAAATGGTTGCACTTCCAGCACCCGAATCAAACTATTAATAAACTTCCCGAAAGCTACTCTAGCTTGACTTTGACAGATTTAGAGGGAAATCAAACAGAAGTGAAAATTCAAACAATGGGCAGTTCTCTGCCAACCAATAAGCCATTTATAGAGCTTTTAATTAATGACCTAATTGCCGAGACACCGAAAAAAAATAGAGAAGTTATGACAGTTTTTGTCACTAGAAATGAATCAAAAGCCAAACAGCTAGAAACAGAACTGACAGAAGCAAATTTTGACATCCGCGCTCAATCTTCGCTGGTAGTTGGCTATATTGAAGCCGGAGGAACATTTCAGAGCCTGTAGGGCGCGCCAATTGCCGGGGGAAAAGGCAGGCTACAGCAGTTAAAATTCGATAAAGAGCGCAATTCCCTCACACCCATGCCCATTTATTCCCTCAACCGCCCAGTTGCCAAACTTTTCAGCAAGCTTCCCCTGCGAACGGTTCTGATTGTTCCCTTTGTTTTGCAAACGGTAAGTGTAGTCGGGCTAGTGGGCTATCTTTCTTTCAAAAACGCTCAGGAAGCAGTCGAGGATGTAGCGCATCAGCTAATCGAACAAGTAGGAGAACGTACCCGCGATCGCCTCACCGATAATGATGGGCCCTCGGAAATCAATACCTTTCTGGCTAGGCTGCACTTCTCCTCGTCGGGACATATTTTTATTATGGATCGATCGGGCAATCTGATTGCCACATCAACACTAGAAAAACCCTTGGTGACGCCAGCAAAAAAGCAACCGACGCCATTGCTAGCCACCAACAGCAAGGATGCCCGAACGCGAGATATTGCTCGCCAACTCGCCAACCGATTTGGCAACTTCCGCACCCTGCAAACAACCCAGCAATTTACCCTGACGAGCAAGGGCTCGCGGCAGTTTGTCGGCGTCACTCCTTATCGAAATACCCGCGGCTTGGATTGGTTGATTGTGGTGGTGGCGCCAGAGTCTGATTTCATCGATCGCCTTCAAGCAAATACCCGCAACACATTGTGGTTGTGCGTCGGTACGCTGCCGCTGGCGATCGCGATCGGATTGTTGACTTCCCGTTGGGTGACAAAGCCAATTCGACGCTTGAATACGGCCGCCAAAAATGTGGCAAAAGGCGACTGGGATCGACCGTTAGAAATTAGACGCTTGGATGAAGTCGGAGAACTCGCCAATTCCTTCAATCTTATGGCAGCGCAACTGCAACAGGCTTTTGCAGACCAAAAATCTTTAAATGAAGCTTTAGCGCAGAGCGAGAGCCAACTCAAGCAATTTATTGAAGCCATACCTGCGGGAGTATCTATCCACGATGCCTCCGGTAAAGTCGTGTACTTCAACGAAACTGCCAAGCATTGGCTCGGCGTCGAAACTATCCCCGATGGGACTTTAGAAGAAGCAGTAGAAGTTTATCAAATCTACCGCCAAAACCAGCCGTATCCAACTGAAGAACTGCCCGCATTCCGAGCGCTGCGCGGCGAAACGGTATTCCTGGAAGATTTAGAACTTCATCGAGATGGGGAATTTATTCCTTTTGAGGTGCGCGCCACACCAATTTTCGACGCAGGCGGAAACATTATTTATGCCATCAATATTTTTTCTAACATCGCACAGCGCAAACAATCTGAAAAAATCTTAACCGACTACAATCGCACTTTAAAAGCCGAAGTAGCAGAACGTACCTGCGCCTTAGCTCGTGCTAACGAAGTATTACAACATGAAATTGCCGATCGCAAATTGCTCGAACAAAAACTTTACACTTCTACCGAGCAAGTTCTGAAAATATTCGAGTCGATCGCAGATATTGTATTGATTTTAGAGCCGCGAGCAAAAACCATCCAAATTATACCGACTAAGGGAATTTTTCAATACAACTTTCAGACGAATCAGAGCGACTCCATCATCGAACTATTTTTTCAGGACGAAAGCGAGGAGATTTATTTCGCTCAAGTTCGACACGCATTGGAAATCCAACAAACGATTAGTTTTGATTACAGTCTACAGATTAATAACCAAGAAGTTTGGTTTGCTGCTAAAATTTCGCCGCTGTCCGATCGCTCTGCGGTTTGGGTAGCCCGCGACATTAGCGATCGCCAGTTGGCCGAATCGCGACTGCTCGAAGCCCAAAAAATTGCCAGTATTGGCAGTTGGGAACACGATCTCGCCACAGCAACAACCACTTGGAGTGAGGAACTCTATCGCATTTACGAGCTCGATCCGACTCAAAAACCGCTGTCAACCGAACAATTAATCGAGCGTTTTCATCCAGAAGATCGATCGCGCTATCTCACAATACTTCGCGAGAAAGCTATGAAAGGACAAAGCTTTGAAATCGATCTGCGGCTGATCCGCAGAGATGGCTCGCTCAGTTACATTGAAGTCAGAGGGAAACCGGTTTATGATGAAAAAGGGCAGTTGCTCCGTTTGTTCGGCACTGTCTTGGATATTAGCGATCGCAAACAAGCCGAGTCAGCTTTGCGAGAAAGCGCGCAGCGGGAACAAGCCATCGCCCGCAGCATCGATCGCATCCGTCACTCCTTAGATATTGACACAATATTCAAAACCACAACCTCTGAACTGCGACAAACCCTAAAGTGCGATCGTGTCGGTATCTATCGCTTTAATCCTGATTGGAGCGGGGAATTTGTTGCCGAGTCAATGGCTCCGGGCTGGATGTCTCTGATGCAACAACCCGACGATTTTAATTGGCCAAACAATCTCTTAGAAGACTCTAGCTGTACCGTCAAAACTCTGCAAGCCTGCGGTGAACCGGTGCTGGATACCTATCTACAAAAAAATCAAGGCGGTATGTACGCTAGAGGCGTTCCTTACCGCATAATTGAAGACATATACAGCGCTGGGTTGAGTCCTTGTTACCTGGAAGTGTTAAAACAATTTCAAGCTAGATCCTACGTTATTTTCCCCATATTTTGCGGCAGTCAACTTTGGGGTTTGCTCGCCAGCTATCAAAATTCTGCACCCCGCACTTGGCGCGAAGCAGAAATCAATATTGGGCTGCAAATTAGCATTCAACTGGGAGTCGCCTTACAACAAGCTCAATTGCTCGAAGCAACTCAGCAGCAATCACTACAGCTCCAACAAGCCGCCTGGGCAGCAGAAGCCGCCAACCTCGCCAAAAGCACTTTCCTGGCAAATATGAGCCACGAACTCCGCACCCCCCTCAACGCAATTCTGGGATTCTCCCAATTGATGCAGCGCTCTGCCAACCTCAATCCCCAACAGCAGGAAAATATCCGCATCATCAACCGCAGCGGAGAACACTTGCTAGCTCTGATCGATCAAATATTAGATTTAGCCAAAATAGAGGCGGGACGCATTACCCTCAACCCCACAGACTTTAAATTAAGCAGCCTGCTGAACGAGGTGGAAGAGATGTTTCAACTCCAGGCACGGGAGCAACACTTGCAGTTAATATTTAACTGCTCTAGCGATATTCCCGAATACGTGCAAACCGATCAACTTAAGTTGCGCCAAGTTTTAATTAATCTACTTTCTAACGCCATTAAGTTTACGAAAGAGGGAGGCATTGCGGTAAGAGTAAGTGCGGTTAGGGAGGGTGAAAATCAGCAATTACCAACCAGTAATTATCAATTACATTTTGAAATAGAAGACACTGGCTTCGGCATCGCTCCTGATGAGTTAGAGAAGCTTTTTCAAGCCTTCGTGCAAACCAAAACAGGGAAAATATCTCAGCAGGGAACAGGCTTGGGGCTGGCTATCAGCCAACAGTTTGTCAAGCTGATGGGCGGCATCATTACTGTGCGCAGCAAAGTACACTCCGGCACAACCTTCGCGTTTGATATCCCCGTCAGCGCCGTTGATGTGGCGGTCATTCAACCCGTACAGGCACCGCGTCGGGCGATCGCCCTGGAACCCAATCAACCGCGCTATCGTATTTTGATTGTGGACGATCGGTCGGACAACCGCCAACTGCTGATCGAACTCCTCGCTGCCTTTGACTTTGAACTCAAACAAGCCAGCAACGGCATAGAAGCTATTGACATATGGTCGAGTTTTGAGCCGCACTTAATTTTTATGGATATGTGGATGCCCGTGATGGATGGACAGGAAGCGACGAAACGCATTAAAGCCACTGTTAAAGGTCAAGCTACCGCAATTATTGCCGTGAGTGCCGGTAACGCCGAGGAAGCGCGAACCGTTACTGCATCAGATGATTGCGATGACTTTATCCACAAACCCTTTCGAGATACAGAAATCTTTGCCACCCTGCACAAACATCTCGGAGTGCGTTACATTTACGATGAACCGGAGAGTGTTCCCGACTCAACTCAAATCGAAGCTCTCACTCCAGAGACTGTTGCAGCTTTACCCGCAGATTTGCTGGCAGCTTTAGAGAAAGCCACAATTGAGTGCGATTTAGAGTTAATACTTATCCAAATTGAACTAATTCGCGATCGAAATGACGCTTTAGCTAGCGCTTTAGCCGCATTAGCTAATGAGTTTCACTTCAATCAAATACTAGCTCTCATCCATCCAGAAACACAATAAGAACGATATTATATCGGGTTTGTAGTGAGGAGTTTAGTCCTCATAAAACCCAGAGAACTAAAGTCCTTACTACAAACCTACAAAGGTTATTTTACCAGACTAGATATGAATTACGAAGCAACTACCCTCTTAAAAGGGAATATTTTAATTGTTGATGATATTTCGGCTAATTTGCAACTTTTAGCTCAAATACTCTCGAAGCAAGGGTACAAAACACGCACGGCACCCGACGGTCAACTAGCTCTGAGGTCGATCGAATTAACTGCTCCTGACTTGATATTGCTGGATATCATGATGCCCGGTATGGACGGCTACAAAGTCTGCCAAGCGTTGAAAGCTTCTCCCACAACCAAGGACATTCCCGTTATTTTTATCAGTGCTTTAAATGATGTGTTAGATAAAGTCAAAGCCTTTGAAGTTGGCGGTATAGATTATATCACAAAACCGTTTCACGAACAAGAAGTTGTGGCGCGCGTCTCAAATCAACTCGTGCAGCGCCAGTTGTTCCAACAAACACAATCCTACGCCCAGCAACTCCAACAAACCTTAACTGAACTCAAGAAGACTCAAGCTCAGTTAATACAGAAGGAAAAAATGGCTTCTTTAGGTCAGCTAGCGGCAGGAATTGCTCACGAAATCAACAATCCCGTCAGCTTTATCTACGGCAATATTGCTCTAGCGGCGGACTATGCGCGAGATTTACTTCGCCTCGTCAAATTGTACCGACATTACTACCCGCACCCCGTTGCAGAAATTACCGACGAATTGGACGCGATTCAACCCGACTTCATCGCAGAGGATTATTCAAAACTGCTGAATTCGATGAAAGATGGTGCTTCTCGGATTAGCAAAATTGTGCTGTCTTTGCGCAACTTCTCCCGCCTGGGCGAAGAAAAGTACAAGCCAGTGGATATTCATGAAGGCATTGACAATACTTTAGTTATTTTGCAGCACCGGCTGAAGGGAGCACACAAGGCCGGTGAGATAGAGGTCATTAAAGACTACAGCCAACTGCCAAGAGTCACCTGTTACGCCAGTGAATTAAATCAGGTGTTCATGAACCTCCTAAGTAATGCTATTGATGCCCTGGAAACCCAACCGTCTCCCCGAAAAATTACCATCAGCACTTCAGTAAGTTGTGAGTCAGAATCGGCCCTGCACAATCAAGATTCAAAATTAGCCACTCACAACTATAAATCCGTTGTTATTCACATTGCCGATAACGGTTGTGGGATGAGTGAGGAAGTGCGCCACCAGATATTTGACCCATTTTTTACTACGAAGCCTGTAGGCAGCGGTATTGGATTAGGGTTGGCAATCAGTCACGATATTGTAGTGGAAAAACATCGAGGGCAAATCAGTTGTATTTCTGCTCCGGGCCGAGGAGCTAAGTTAATTGTGCAGATTCCGATCTGTGTTAAATCTTAACTGTTAAAATGTTAACAGACGGAGATGATATATCAGATAGATTGTAGCCAAGAATCTGTAGGGAAACGGCAATGCCGTGTCCGGCGCGGGAATTAGGGAAACGGCATTGCCGTTTCCCTACGGTTCGCAGTAAGGACTATTGTATTTATTTTAAATCGAGCAATCCGCTAGTTTTTAGCTTGGGATTAAACCGAATTTCTTCAGTTACACCGCGAGCTTTCAGCAGCGATAAAATTTCATTTTCTACGCGCCGCGCGACATTTTTCAACAATTTATCTTTGGCAATTTCATCGGCGAAGATACCTTCATAATTTGCCGTTTCTTGGGCAGTCATCACTGTTTTGGTGTCGATGGGATCGTTCCACTTGGCAGCATCGACACCGTTGCCTTGGGGCTGCGAACCGTTTTCCGCAATCCAACTCGATCGGATGCTTTCTAGGATAGTGCGGCTGGGCTTGTCAATAGTTTGGACTTTCAGCCAGTAGCAATACTGGGTTTGGCGTACCAAATGCTGTTTGAGGCTGAGGTAAATGTCGCGAGAATAGCCGACAAATTGCAGGACTTTCTCGCTGTCAAAAATCGCGTAAACGCCAATTTTTCCCTGGATCAACTCGGGCAATTTTCCCTCGGAGTCAATGTAGGGAATGAATTCTAAGCTGGCGAGAGAGTGAATGTCTTCTGTCATCCGATTTTAGATTTTAGATTTTAGATTTTAGATTAAACCACAGTTGAACCAGCCTTAACCTAACTCTTGAAAACGCGATAAATTGCACAGAGGCGGCTGGGTTTAAATATTTTGGCTTGGAACATGAAATTAGGCGGGACGTTGACGATCGCAAAATCGCTCGATTCGTGATACTTTTCAAATTCAGCAGGCATTCCCTTCGGCGTCTCGCTGCTGTAAGGCACGGGCTGAAAAAGTAACTCGGCAAACTCAATGCGCGAGCATTGCAATTGTAGCGCTACTTGTTGGAGAAAGCTTTCACCGGTTAATGAACCGAACAGTGCAGTTTTAGCATCAGGTTCGAGGACAAAACTGCTATCGTAGCTTTCAATAATCTTAAGACCCATTTTCTGTATACTCCTGACAGACGGCGGTTAACGGTTATCGGTTAAATGTTTTGAGCGATCGACTTAATTCTGAATTTTACCCGAGACTGACCGTTTTAAACGCACAAGGTATCCGGCATGAGGTCAATCGATTTTAGATTTTAGATTAAAGATTTTAGATTAAAGAATTGAAGGATTGACCCCACGGATAAATTCGCGGGGCAAGTTTCATCGGATACAGGTTTTTTATTTCTGGACGGATGAATCCGGGGGCTTGTATCCTGGATGCTTTCGGTCAACAAAAATACCACAATCAGGAAATTTTGACAAATAGCCCTGATTTATTTGCCGATCGCTTTTATCATGTCCCTATCGCCATCTATCAGACTACGACTAAAAGGCTATGCAGAAGATTGAAAAAGCATCATTCCCAGCTTCCAGAAGTGCCCCGAACCAGCCGGACTGGCTAGAATTCGCAGAATACGCCTCTGTTGCCGGTTCAGCGATTGGCGCGATTGCTGCTGGATTGTCGGGCCAAATTCTCTACGCTGCTGCCCCTTTAACCGCAGCAATCTCCCTGAATCTCGCCAATCGCCAGCGTTTCGAGCAACAAATGCAACACAAGGCAAATTCTGCGATCGCGGACGTACAGGCCGCAGTAGAACGTCGATCGCAGCAAGTTCAGATGCTACCTGTACAACCTGCGGAACTCTACACCGCTGTCTCCGACTTGCAGCATAAAATCCTGGGCTTGGAATCCGGCGCCATCGCCGAGGTACAAGCTGCCGTAGCCTCACTCGAACGCCAAGCGCAGGCGCTTCCGGGAGACTCTCAGGAGTTCAACACGCAACTGTTGGATTTGCAGCAAAAACTCGGCATTTTGGAAAATAGCGCCCTCAGAGCACAAGATTGGGAAAATGTCAACGTCCGATTTTTATTGATGGACGAAAAGTTAACTGAAGTTAAAACTATTACGGCTCAGTTGCAGGAGCGATCGAACAAAGTAGACTTGGATCAAATCCCAGGTTCTTTGAAGCAATTGCAGGATGTGCTCGATCGACCCACAATAGACGCAGGGAAGCTGCAAACCGAGATTCAGCATTTGCAGCAGCAAGTTTCCCAATTGCAGCGGCAAAATCAAGAAATTGTCAAGCCTTATTTGCAGCGTCTGACTCGCGCCGTGAAGAAACTATCCACAAATTAGTCGTTAGTTAGGAGTTTTTCGTAGGGTGCTGCGCGCGCACTTTCCCTCCTTCTTTCGTAGGGTGCGCCGGGCCGCGCACCTTACCAATTACCAGTTACCCGTTACTAAATTTTTGCCAAGCTTGCCAGAAAATATAAATCGATAAGATTGCCAAGAGCGATCGAAAAGCTAAACTAACAATACGATCGGGCAATCTCGGCAAAAACCGCGTGCTCACCTGCACGCCCAACAAACCGCCGCCGCCCAGAATCAACCCCACAACCCACAAAACATTCCCGCGCGCCGCGTGTCCAGCCGTCGCCGAAATTGCCGTAATGACGATGACGCCCAAGCTCGTTTGAATTGCGGTTTTAATGCTTTCTCCTAACAGCAAAATTTGCAGGGGAACCATAATCACGCCGCCGCCTACGCCAAACAAACCCGCTAATAAACCCGCGGCACTGCCGGTAGCAATTTTAGCAAAAGTTGGATTGAATAAAATATTTGAATTATGTGGTAATTGGTAATTGGTAATTGGTAATTGAGGATTTTCCCCTTGTCCGGCTTGTCCTCCCAGTTGCCCTTGTTCTGCTTCCGCTTTCTTCTTAGCTGTCACGCGCTTGCGAACTTCAATCAAATAAATATTCAGCCACAGCAACAGCCCAAAAGTAAGTAACAGCAAGTAAGGCGGAAATATCCCCGCCAAATAAGCACCGATTTGTGCTGTGATGACGGCGGGAAATCCGATGCCTGCGACTTGGCTCAAGCTGAGGTAGCCCATGCGCCAATTCTGGATGCTGCCAGAAATAGCTGTAATGACGATCGACAAACCGCTAGTAGCAACCGCTTGCACCGGAGTGTAATTGAGAGTCACCAACAAAGGCACGATCACCGTACCGCCGCCGATGCCCAAAAATCCAGCTAGAATTCCGGCAAAAATTCCGGCCGCACCCAACATCAATAATTCACTGATAGTCATTAGTCATTAGTCTGTAGTTAACAGTGAACAGTCAACAGTCAACAGTCAACAATCAAATTTTAAGAGTCATTAGTTGTGCCGTCGGGCATAATTGCCCGCCTCAAATCTGCATCGCGGAAGTTAGCTCGATTGAGATTAGCATCAATCAAAACCGCTTCCACCAAAACAGCCCCGCTGAAATTAGACCAGTACAGCTTTGCCCGGTACAAATTAGCACCGCTCAAATTAGCTCTTGCCAGCGTTGACCAGCTCACATTAGCAACTCTCAAATTAGCATTGCTCAGATTAGCTTCGCTCAGATTAGCTCCAACCATCGTTACTTGGCGCAAGTCTGCACCAGTCAGGTTGGCCCCGCTCAGCATCGCCCCGCTAAGAATTGCCTGATTCAGGTTAGCTCTTTCTAAAAGCGACTCGCTGAGGATGGCATTTGTCAGGTTTACCGCTTTGAGAGTTGACCAACTCAAATTTGCTTTCATCAAATTAGTGCGAATCATGCTAGCGTCGGTTAAGTTGGCCGCAAACAAATTCGCTTCGGTAAAGTTGGCTTCGGTCAAATTAGCTTCCGTCAAATTAGCCTTGGTCATGTTGACTTCTCTCGCCATTGAGCCGCGCAGGTTGGCTCCCACCAGGTTAGCCCCGCTGAGATTGGCGCGGCTCAAATCGGTACCGATCAGATTTGCTTCGGTCAAATTAGCTTCCGTCAAGTCCACCCCTGCCAATTTCACCTCGCGCAAGTTCGCTCCTGTCAGGTTAGCGCCTTTGAGGTTTGCGTCTTGGAAATTCGCTCTGGTAAAGTTAGCCTCGCTGAGGTTTACCCCTTGTAAGTCGGCCCCGGCGAGGTTAATTTCTCGAAAAATTCTTTCTCCGGCCGCATATTGCCTCAGAATTCGATCGGCCTCCATGTCATTCGCCTCGCAATTGTTTTCAAACGTTAGAGTGATGGGTGTTACCACATCATCCCAGATAACCACGGTATTCACCCTGCAGGCTGTAGTATCTGTAGAATCTTTGCACTGCTTTGGTGGCACTGCTGTGGTGCTCCCTCCTCAAGGGCCTGACAAATATCAACGCTTCTGAGAAAATCAAACATAGGGTAAAACTCTCGGCACTGGGCAGTAAAACAGCCAGCAGCAAAGAAAAACAGACAACTGACAAGTCAACAACAGACAACTGACAAAGGAAATTTTAAAATGCCTGAAAATTTGAGAAGCCAAGCTGTGACTGGAGGCGTGCAGCGCGCGCCCAACCGGGCAATGCTGCGGGCCGTCGGTTTTGGCGACAGCGATTTCACGAAGCCGATTGTGGGCATTGCCAACGGCTACAGCACGATTACGCCCTGCAATATGGGATTGAACGACCTCGCTTTGCGGGCTACTGCGGCGACAAAGGAAGCCGGTGCCATGCCGCAGATGTTCGGTACGATTACTATCAGCGACGGGATCTCGATGGGAACTGAAGGGATGAAATATTCTCTGGTGTCGAGAGAGGTGATTGCTGATTCGATAGAAACTGTTTGCAACGGCCAAAGTATGGACGGGTTGCTGGCTGTCGGCGGTTGCGATAAAAATATGCCGGGGGCGATGATTGCGATCGCCCGCATGAACATTCCTGCTATTTTTGTTTACGGCGGCACGATCAAACCAGGACACCACAACGGACGCGATTTAACCGTCGTCAGCGTTTTTGAAGCAGTCGGTCAATTCAGCGCCGGCAAAATTGACGAAACAGAACTCAATGCAGTCGAACAAAAAGCGTGTCCCGGCGCTGGTTCTTGCGGCGGAATGTACACAGCAAATACCATGTCCAGCGCTTTTGAAGCAATGGGCATGAGTTTGCCTTATTCTTCGACAATGGCTGCTGAGGATGCCGAAAAAGCTGACAGCGCTGCCGAATCTGCAAAAGTTGTGGTGGAAGCGATCCGCAAACAGTTGTTACCGAGCCAAATTTTGACTCGCAAGGCCTTTGAAAATGCGATCGCGGTAATTATGGCGATCGGCGGTTCAACCAATGCTGTGCTGCATTTATTGGCGATTTCAAATGCGATCGGCGTTGAGTTGTGCCTCGACGATTTTGAAAATATTAGAGCGAAAGTGCCGGTGCTGTGCGACCTCAAACCCAGCGGTAAATATGTAGCAACCGATTTGCACAAAGCCGGCGGCATTCCTCAAGTAATGAAAATGCTGCTAGAAAAGGGTTTGCTGCACGGAGACGCGCTGACAATTACCGGTCAAACTGTTGCTGAAGTGTTGGCAGATATTCCAGCCGAACCCCGCACCGACCAAGATGTCATCCGCCCTTGGAACAACCCGCTTTACGCGCAAGGACATTTAGCAATTCTCAGGGGAAATCTGGCAACAGAAGGAGCCGTTGCTAAAATTACAGGCGTTAAAAAACCGATAATTACCGGGCCGGCGCGGGTATTTGAATCTGAAGAAAATTGTTTGGATGCAATTTTAGCCGGCAAAATTCAACCCGGAGATGTGATTGTTATCCGCTACGAAGGGCCGAAAGGCGGGCCGGGAATGCGCGAAATGTTAGCACCAACTTCGGCAATTATTGGCGCAGGTTTGGGCGATTCTGTAGGATTAATTACTGACGGTCGCTTCTCTGGCGGAACTTACGGCATGGTTGTAGGTCACGTTGCACCAGAAGCGCAAGTTGGTGGCACAATTGCTCTGGTAAAAGAGGGCGATTCGATAACGATTGATGCTCAAAATCGCTTGTTGCAGCTCAATGTTTCTGATGCAGAATTGGAGCAGCGCATGGCTCTTTGGCAGCCTCCTAAACCTCGGTATACTAAAGGCGTTTTGGCTAAATACGCTAAGTTGGTTTCTTCTAGCAGTGTCGGTGCTGTTACTGATTTGGGTTTGGGTTGATAATTGTTGATTGTTGACGGTTGACGGTTGATTGTTGATTGTTATTTGACCAGTTGAATTGGGCAGTAGGGTGCGTCAGCAAAGTGCGCTTTTGTGTGTTGTGCGACGATCGCGTGCTGACGCACCCTACAAATTGCTAAAATAATCGGTGTATGGTATCGATGCAAAAACCCCATGAGTGAATCCAGCGATCTCCCTAATCGTGTCGAGCGTCTCGAAAATGATGCGATCGATATTAAAGTAGCTGTTAGTGCTTTAATTTCCACCACCGAAGTACACCAGCGCAATATTGAAATCATGAACCGCAATATTGAGGCGATGCTTCAACTCATGACTCAGAGCCTTCAGCGGATGGAGGTGGTGGAATCAGACATCCGGGGCCTTCAGACTGAAAATCGGCGAATTCTGGATATATTGCAGCACCGAAACACTGACGATGCGTGAAGTTTTGCAATACGAGAAATAGCGATTTGCTAAAATAATGAGTCTATAGTACCGATGCAAAACCCCCCATGAGTGAATCCAGCGATCTCCCTAATCGTGTCGAGCGCGTCGAAAATGACGCGATCGATCTTAAAGTAGCTGTTAGTGCTTTAATTTCCACCACCGAAGTACACCAGCGCAATATTGAAACCATGAACCGCAATATTGAAACCATGAACCGCAATATTGAAATTAATCAGCGCAATATTGATGCGATGCTTCAACTCATGACTCAAAGCCTTCAGCGGATGGAGGTGGTGGAATTAGATATTCGAGGTCTCCAGACGGAAAATCGGCGCATTCTGGATATATTGCAGCAGCGCAACACAGACGATGCGTGAAGTTTGGCAGGGGCGGGTTTACGAGATGATTTGTTTGATGCATAAATTGTTGGTAAAACCCGCCCTTACGGTGATTTCGGTAGTGCTAACTGCGCTGATTCAAAAAGCGGCTAGCCATCGACATGGCGTCAGTAATATCTACGTCGCCGTCTCCATCTGCATCTAAAAACGTATTCAAAACGGGATTGCTGCCTGGGGCTGGGTTTTGGGCGTTGCTGCCGGTTTTTAGCAAATTCAGCACCAGCGGCACCAAAACAGGTATCATCGCCTGCACTGTGGCGTTATTCAAACCGGTTCTGTGGGCGATATCGTTCACTATCTGCGTCAGTTCGCCTGCTCCGAACAAACTCTCTACCGCTTGGGGATTGGGATTTGTGCCGCTAAATTCGTTGACAACTTCTTGAGCTTGTGCGTCTCCCGACTGCGATCGCACGTCTTGCAATGCCGATCGCACGTATCCGCCCAAAACCGACATTGCTAGCTGAGTCGTGCCCGTATTGACGCCCTGGTTGCTGCTCAACTGCTCTACCGCACCGAGAATGTTACCCAACTGATTGGGACTTGCTTGTTGGTTGGGATTGTCGATCGCGCTCAAAATTTGGTCAAATAGTCCCATAATTTTTGCTCCTTGGTGTGATTGCTAAACTATAGATCAGAAGATTTAAGAAAATCTAAAAATCAAACCATCAAGCCTTTTATTTGCCACTCCCTCATGCCTTTGCCGCGCCTGTTAACATTAATTGCTGCTTTCTGCCTCACCCTGGGGCTGATTATCGGGCTGGTGAGTTCCTTAACAGGGCTTTACAGTCAAGTTGCGTGGTCTGCCTCTCCGCTGTTGGCTAATTTGCTGATTTTCCTGATAATTGTACTTTTGGGAACCCTAATTTTTGCGCTGTTTTATTATTTTAGGCTGCTGCAACGCCCTCAGAAAGTTAAGGGAAAACGGGCGATTCAGCCGAAGGTTCCTGTTGTGAAAAGTGAAGCTGCTTCGGAAAATCTCAAAGCAATCAGGCAGCAAGTCGATCGCATTCAAGATGAAGTAGCGCGGCAAGCTTTGCTGTTGAGAGCCCGCGAAATTGAAGCTAGCATGGCTCGCGGCAGCGTTCGAGTAGTTGTTTTCGGTACCGGTTCTGCGGGCAAAACTTCCGCTGTCAATGCGCTGGTGGGGCGGATGGCGGGACAGGTGGGCGCGCCGATGGGAACTACCGAAGTTGGCGAAACTTACACTCTTTCATTGAAAGGAATCGATCGAGAATTAGCAATTACTGATACCCCAGGCATCTTGGAAGCGGGAGTTGCGGGAACTTACAGAGAGGAATTGGCGAGACAGTTGGCGGCGAGGGCGGATTTAATCTTATTTGTTTTGGACGGCGATTTGCGAAAATCCGAGTACGAACCGCTGCGGACTTTGGCGGAAATTGGCAAAAGGTCGATCGTGGTTTTTAATAAAGTTGACCTTTATCCCGACAGCGACAGAGATGAAATTGTCACTAGGCTGCGGCAGCGAGTCAAAGGTTTTGTATCAGCAATGGATGTAGTAGCGATTAGCGCCAATCCGCAAAAAGTTGTACTAGAAGACGGCACAATTTTTCAGCCAGACCCGGATATTATGCCATTAATTCGGCGCGTCGCTGCTATTTTGCGAGCCGAAGGCGAAGACTTAATTGCGGACAATATTTTGCTGCAATCTCAGCACTTGGGAGACCAAGCGCGCAAGTTAATTGACGCTCAAAGGAGACGGCAAGCTGATAAAGCAGTAGAGCGATTTCAGTGGATTGGAGCCGGAGTAATTGCTGTCACGCCTTTGCCAGTTGTGGATTTGTTAGCGACAGCAGCAGTTAACGCTCAAATGGTAGTAGAAATTGCCAAAATTTACGGCTGCGAATTAAATATCGATCGCGCGAAAGAATTGGCATTCTCTCTAGCAAAAACCCTAGCCAGTTTGGGAATAGTTGAAGGCGTAATTCAAGTAGTGTCAAGGGCGCTGCAATTAAGCGTAGCCGGGTTTGTACTTGGCAAAGCAATTCAAGCAGTCAGCGCCGCTTATTTAACCAGAATTGCCGGTAAAAGTTTTATTGAATATTTCCGCCACGACCAAGATTGGGGCGACGGTGGCATCGCCGAAGTCGTGCAAAGGCAGTTTCAGTTAAATAGGAAAGACGAGTTTGTAAAAGCATTTGTCAAAGATGCGATCGCCCGCGTTGTCGAACCTCTGAACATCTATCAGCAGGAATCGGAACCCGAATTAGAAATGTCAGCAGAATTGGAAGCAGAAATAGAACCAGAACCATTGTATCAGTCGCCGCCATACGAAGATTGGGAAAGTTACAGCAACAAACGAAACGATGAGTGGTAATTAGTCATTAGTCAAATGACTAATTTCGCCCCAGCCAGAAATAAACTATCATTTCTTTCTTACCTTTAATCTCAACAGCACCGCCCATTTTAAACGAAAATTTATCTTTCAAACGCTCGTAAACCGCAGCAGTCACCTGAATTTCCCCCGGAATACCGTTTGATTCCATCCGCTGAGCAACATTTACTGTATCCCCCACAAATCGTCACGAAACTTAGTTAAACGAATGACTCCCTGAGTCTCCGGTGTCACATTATATTAAGAAATTTTACAATAATTTTACAAATTGGGGAGACTCCGGGGGATCGAGTCAAACCATCCGAGCGAGCGATCGGATCGAACACAATTTTGATAAGATTTAAGATTGACAACAAAATTTGCTATTGTGCGTCCGGGTAAAAACAATGAGCGATCGACCAATTATTCTCGGTATTGTCGGAGACAGCGCAGCGGGCAAAACCACCCTGACGCGGGGAATTGCCCAAGTATTGGGGCCAGAAAATGTCACTGTGATTTGCACTGACGACTATCACCGCTACGACAGAAAGCAGCGGGCAGAAATCGGAATCACAGCATTGCATCCCGACTGCAATCACCTCGACATCATGCAGCAGCACCTCAGCCTGCTACGCACCGGACAAGCAATTCTCAAACCCATCTACAACCACACATCAGGTACATTCGACCCGCCGGAATACATCAAGCCCAACAAATTTGTAATAGTTGAGGGTTTGCTGGGTTACGCAACCCGAACAATCCGCGATTCTTACGACGTAAAAGTGTATCTCGCTCCCCCAGAAGAGCTGCGAACTCAGTGGAAAGTTAAGCGCGATATCATGAAGCGCGGTTATACTGAAGAACAGGTGCTTGCAGAAATGCAAAAGCGGGAATCGGATTCAGAAGACTTCATTCGCCCCCAGCGTCAATTTGCCGATGTTGTAGTTAGTTTTTACCCGCCCGAAGCGGACAAAGAATCAAATTTGAGCGTCCGTTTAGTGCTCAGACCTACAATTCCTCACCCTAATTTTACTGAGATTTTAGGTCGAGGCAGTGAAAGTTTTAAACCTGCAATTCGCTTGGGGCTCGATCGGGATATGGGCAAACCGGTTGACGTTTTGGAAGTAGACTCCCACGCTACCAGCGAGCAAGTAAACGAACTGGAAAAGATTTTGTGCAGCGAGTTGCCGCACCTGCGGGGATTTTGCTCCGCCCAAGGCAACCCGGAAATTGGCAAACTTATCGGCACAACTGGCGAAGTTTTGCAAAGTTACCCGCTAGCTTTGACGCAGTTGCTAGTTGCATATCACATGATGAAAGCAATTCATGTGTATTAGTTAGTTGTTGGTTGGCAGTTGTTGGTTGTTAGTTGTTATTGCAATGACCGATAACAACTAACCAATAACTAATGTACTCGCAAACTCAGATTAGCATTAGCCAATTGCTGAATTGGCAGCGAGACTGGCAACTGACTTTGAGGTGCGGGCAGCATTTCCCCTCGGAAGTCGAGGATGGTGACGAGCAGCAGATAGGCAACTGCTAAAATTATAGAAATCACCCCAGTGATAATAGCAATAATTTTTGAACGGTCCATATTGAGAAAAATTTAAGTGCAGCTAATATTAGTTTAACATTTAAAAAATCAATTATTACTTAACTTATGAAATAGAATATAATCAGGTGCTAGTTATTTCTCTGACAAAAATGGAACCTCTTGTAGATGCGCCCAATCCCACCGAGATGCCCGGATCTACCCCAGTAGTGGAAACATTTAATCTGGGCAAGTTCTACCGTACTGGCTTTTGGATGAACCAAAAGATTGAATCGCTCAAAAGTTGCACTCTGAGTGTCTTTGAGGGGGAAACTTTCGGGCTGTTAGGGCAAAATGGAGCGGGGAAAACTACGCTGCTGAAAACTTTGCTGGGTATAGTGCAGCCGACTTCCGGGAGGGCGCTACTGTTGGGGAGGCCTTTGGGCGATCGCACAGTGAAGCAGCGAGTCGGCTATTTGCCAGAAAATCCCTATTTTTACGATTATCTCACGGGCTGGGAATTCTTGCAATTTGCGGCGGGGTTATTTCAAATTCCCCCCTCGATTCAGCGGCAGCGAATTCCGCATTTGCTAGACTTAGTTGGGCTAGCTCAATCGGCAGCAATTAAAAAACAGTTGCGCCAGTATTCTAAGGGAATGCTGCAACGGATCGGCATGGCTCAAGCTTTGATTAACAATCCAGATGTGGTATTTTTAGATGAGCCGATGTCGGGTTTAGATCCGATGGGACGCTATCAGATGCGGGAGATAATTTTATCGCTGAAAAATCAAGGAAAAACAATTTTTTTTAATTCGCATATATTGTCTGATGTGGAGAAGATTTGCGATCGAGTGGCAATTTTGGCGAAGGGTGAATTAATCTGCATTGGTGCGATCGACCAACTTTTGGGTAATACTGAAACTTACCGGGTTGAAGGTAGGGGCGGCCATTTGAATATCCTGCAAAAATGGATACCGGATATGGAAGTTGATAATGATTTGTGGTACGGTCATTTGCAGGGCAGTCCGAAGGAGTTTCTTTCTAGTCTGAGCGCTACGGGAGGGCAGCTAATTGGGATGAATTTAGCTAAACCTACTTTGGAAGAGTTTTTTATGCAGCAACTGGAAGAAAGAGGGATTTATTCTAGTAGTTGAAGTCAATGAAATCGGCGGTTGAAACCCGGCGGTTTAGGGCTTGTCATTACCAACATCAAACGACGGGGTTGTAAAATCCGCAGCCCAGCACATATCCATCAATCGACTAACGGGACTTAAACAAAAAACACGAGCTAAATGAATTATAATACTTGCATAGCAAGCATATAAGCTGTCACGCATTTAAATTGCATATTGAGGGCGGGCGGGACACCCCACAAGACGGCGAATTGTTTTTTGACCTTCAATTTAAATGCACAACAGCTTAACGCAATACGCTTGGGTTAAGGAAAATTGTAGCGAAAATGTTGGGCGGAGTGAAACGGAGGGTTCGTTCACTCGTGCCCAACCGTAGCGCGATCGGTTTTTTAGCACTAACTGAACCGTATTGGCATATAACGTTGGAGTTAGCTCGCCCCAACATAATTTTAGGTATTGGCTAGGGGCAGCACTAAGCGGGCGACCATTAAATTATTTTCTAACATTTCTAAAGAAAAGTTTCCCCCCATTAAGCGTACCGCTCGCTGACAAATTAAGAGATTTTGAACGATCGACCTATTTGAAGAAACCGCTAATATATCAGGCTGGGAACCGCGGTTGAAGGCAGCAATTAACTGTCGATCGATCGCGCCGCTATCAGTAACAGACAATTCTAGCAAATCTTCCCCCAACAACTGAGAGCGAATCTCAATTTTGTCGCCAACAGAGGAGCGCCTGCAAGCCGCCCCCAGCAATTCGCACAGTATCAAATCCAGCTTGATGCTGTCGGCGCGAACGCTCAAAGTCTGGCCCGCAGGCAGCGACACAGCACTTTCTCTGTGCACTTCCAGCAAGATTTTCGACTGTTTGACCAGGGGAGCCGTTCGATCGATCGATCGCCTCAACCAAGCGTTCACAGGCACCGCATCTTGTCCGAATTGCAGCCGCCACTGTTCCTGTTTCAGCAACAAATGAGTTGACCCCAAAGCATTGCCAATTTGTCGCAAAACCTGTTGGTAGCGCAAAGTTTTCAGAGCATCCTTTTGTTCCTTCGCCGACTGCAAAATCGACTGACTCAACTCCCCCAACTCCTTCACCCCCGCTCCCACAGTGCGGTAAAAATCCTCGAAACGGCGCTGCTTGTACCAGTTGAGCAGCTCCAGATCCAATCGCTGCGACTCGCTTGCCGATTGCACCGCCAAATACCTGCGCCACCAAGCCAACTGAGACGCCATCGAGCTGAGTAAATTCACCGACAACTCCGACCACTGGCGGCCCGGAGCGTCCGCAGCCACCACAATGCCCGCCGGAGCGTGTTCGGGGGAAGTCCGCAGCGCCACCGCCAGAATTTCGCCAATTCCCGGACTGCGGAGCCACCGCTTCGTCGCCAGCGGCATTTGGCTCATGCTCTGTCGCAGCACGCCCGCGAATGCCAGGGTTTGTTGGATCAAAGCATCTGTTTGGACAGGAATCACGGCCTCGGGATTGAGGGCAAATACGGGATTGGCAGCTACCGCCGCTGCGATTGAAGCTTCCTCCTGGCCGGGATTCCAAGTAATTACTGCTACTAAAGGACAGGAAATTGTCTGGGAAACGTGTTGAGCAAAGTTACGATCGAGCTTTTGCAGCGGCAACTCTGGGAACATCGTCGGTGAAGCAGCAGATATCTGTTGCCCAGATTGCTCCTCGCCAGAATGCTGCAAAACCGCCAAACCCGATTTGAGCGATCGCTCAAATTGCTGATATTTGTCGATTTCCGAACTCTGCTGCCAGGAGTGCAAGATCAATCCTAGCTGTTGGCTCACTATCGCAACTAATTCTCGCTCCGATCGCCTCCAAGTGCGAGTTGCACTGTGCCCGACAACCAGCAAACCCTCGATCGATTGGGGATTGGGGATTGGGGATTTTCGATTGGGGTTTTCTCCCTCGAACTTTTTCCCTTGAGTGCTCGATGCCAAAAGCGAGCGCACCCCCGCCTCCGCCAACACTTCCCGCCAAGCGCCCAACCGCCCGTCTTCCTCCCAATTTTCAATAGCCAGAGGTTCGCGCATCAACAACAGCCCCACGTCAGCTACATCGAGGGCGTTGAGCGGCGACGGCACTGGCCTGCGGTTGCGGGGCTGATTTTGGCAGACAATTTCAAAGCGATTTTGTTCTTCGCCGTACAGCAGCAGCAAAAAGTATTCGCATTTGAGTCTCCCGCACAACTGCTCGGCGGTATTTTTCAAAGTCTCCTCCCAGTCAGCATCGCTGTAGATGGCGCGAGCTATTCCGGCAGTTAAATCTCGATCGATCTCAGTTTGCTGAATCCTCTCCTCCATCTGGGACACAGGAGCCGTCAGAGCCACTAACTGCGCCGCTCCCCGCAGGTAATGCTTTTCATTGTCTTGCCAAATCCGGGGCTCGCCGGCTTCGACTGCCAAAAATCCCAACAATTCCCCTTCTGAAACAATCGGCGCAGCCAACAGAGAGCGAGCGCGGATTTGCTGCATCAACCGCCCCGTCAGCTCAGTTTTCAGAGAACTTTGAGATTCACCGATCCAAACCATTTCTTCCCTGCCCAAAGCCTGATAAAATTCGCCCAAGTCTTGGACGGTGATGCCCGAAGCCGCTCGGCCCGGCCCGCCCAAACCCGGAGTAACTTGGCGGTTGCTGACTCGACGCCAAAAATAGCGCCGCTCTCGCTCGAACCAATAAACATTGGTGCGCGTCGGCTCGATAAATTCATGGGCTTGTTCGACAACCGCTTGCAAGTATTGGTCGAGCGATCGCAGTTCCCGCAACTGCGAAATCAGCGCTAAAAGAGACTCATCTGGGCGTTTTACTTGTTCTCGCTGCCAATCTTTTTCTATTTGATAAAGAGCAGTGGCCAGCGATCCAAATACGAGCGCCAACTGCGTTTTTTCCCCCGACTTTGGCGACGCTCCCCACACGTCAGTGCCGAGCAAAATCACGCCGTAGCAGCGGTCTTTGTAGCGGAGAGGAAACAGAGTCGTGCCTTGAATGTTAAAAGTTTGAGCTGCTTTGCGCCATTCTCCGGCTCTGTTTTCCGATCGCAAATCCGGGACTCCCACCGGCCGAAGCTGAATCACTACTTGTTCCAGCAAATCCCCCGGACTGAGGGCAAACCGCTGTTTGAGAAAAGAAAGGTCGCCGTTAGGAGTCATGCCGCCTTTCCCGAACAATCTGTGGGCTTGTCGATCGTACAACCCGATCCAAATCAACCGCCAGTCAAATTCCGCTTGCAAGTAACCGAGTGTTGTCTCCAGCAGCACTTCAACATTCTCCTCTTCTCGGAGAGTTTGGAGAACGCGCTCCAGGGCAGCGATTTGTTCGTCTAAATCCTTCGGTCTTTGCTCATGCCCCATTTCCAAGCTTCCCCCCACCTTTGTCCAATTTAAAATTACCCACTTAAAAATTTAAAAAAATAAAATGGAAAAGAATCAACTTATAATATAATCGTCTCACTTATCCTTCCATCTAAAACATTGGATCGAGTCGATCGAAGTTGAAATAGAAGTTGAAATAAAAACTTCACCTTCGCTTTTTCCTCCTGAATATTTTTATTGACCTTCTCAATTGTCAACTGCCCCAGGACAACTCATTGGATATTTATCAATCAGGTGTGCGGCCGCTGTTGTTTTCCGTATTGAAAACCGATGCCGAGTGGGTGCACAACCGCACTCTCCAAGTTCTCGAACTAGCAGCCAGAACCCAGTCAAACCCCGCAACCAGCCGAATGCTCTCCCAATTGCAGAAATCTTTGGGAGTGCAAGATTCTCGCCTCGAACAATCGAAGTGGGGACTGAGCTTAAAAAATCCTGTGGGCTTGGCTGCGGGATTTGATAAAAACGGCGTAGCTGCTGACATTTGGGCAAATTTTGGCTTTGGCTTTGCCGAACTCGGCACTGTCACTTGTCAACCGCAGCCGGGAAACCCCCAGCCTCGCTTGTTTCGCTTGACTCAGGACAGTGCAGCCCTCAACCGCATGGGATTTAACAATCAAGGAGCCGCGGCAATGGCAGCCCGGTTTGAGGCAGCACAGAAAAATTCAAAATTCGATGCCTCGCGCCCCATGCCTCAGTCCCCGTTCCCGATCGGCATCAATCTCGGTAAATCTAAGGTAACACCGTTAGAGCAGGCAGCAGCCGACTATTTGGAGAGTTTTAAGCTGCTCAAAGATTGGGGCGACTATTTTGTAGTCAACGTTTCCTCTCCGAATACGCCTGGATTGCGATCGCTCCAAGATGCTGCTGGGCTTACCACAATTTTGGAAATTTTGCAACAAGAAAATCAGGGCATCAAGCCAATTTTAGTCAAGATTGCGCCGGATTTGGAGCCGCTTGCGATCGCATCAATCCTCGACTTAGCAAAAACCTACCAACTAGCAGGAATTATCGCCACAAACACCACCATCCGCCGCGACGGATTGAAAACACAAATATTGCCAGAAACCGGCAAACCGATCGCCGAAGAAGCCGGCGGAATTAGCGGGCTTCCAGTGCGGGAGCGATCGACAGAAGTAATCAGATTTATCTGGCAGTACACAAAAGGCGAATTACCAATAATTGGAGTGGGCGGCATTTTCACCGCCGAAGATGCTTGGGAAAAAATAGCCGCCGGTGCGAGTTTAATTCAAGTTTACACCGGTTGGGTTTACGAAGGGCCTTGGATGGTGCGCCGGATTCTCCAAGGTTTGCTGCAAAAGTTGGAAGAAAAAGGATTTAATTCGATTTCTCAGGCAGTTGGTTCCGGGAATATTAAGTAGTCCTTAGAGATAGGACTAAAGTGGGAGCATCCCAATTTGGTAAAAAGCGTTTTTTAGGAGTGCGAGCGTCTCGCTCGCGATAAAGGCCGTTCGCTATGGACGACGTGAGCGCGCTATATCATCCAAATATATTATTCTGATGCAACCGTCCATGATATGAAAGCAAAAATGGGATGCTCCCACTAAAGTTCTCACTACAAACTGGTTTTCTGATAATTAACCGGAAATTAGTAAGTTTTGAGTCAAACAAAATTCTCAACCCTACTCCCAACTCATAACTCGCCCGTTGCGGTAGCACTCCATAACTTACTTGCGTTGGGAAAGTTCAGCCAGCGTCCAAGTTACGCTCACCATCATCAAGCGCCCTAGAGCCTTCAAACGGTCTTTGCCACTATTTTCAACCAATTGAGACAGAGTTTCAGAGTTAACATTTATCGACAATTCTTCAGCGCTGGCTGCTGGTTGTTCCAACTGGGCTTGTTCAGAAGATGTCTTAAGGCTGACTTGTGGCTGCTGATTTTGTTCTTCGGTCATTTTCTGAGTCCCCTCCTTGAGTTATTGCATACATAACCCTAACTACAAATATAAGCTCTTTGTATCCGGGATTTGGCGAGTCAAGTTTTCCCTACCCGACAATCGCAGTTACCAACTTATACCATTTTAGAATTGAGATTTTAGATGAGAAATTACTGACGAATTAAGGATTTGGAGCCTTGGCTACAGTTGCATTACTTTTTTAACTGGTATCACTTCCAAGTTTTGAATTCTGTTGTGAGCTATCTTGAATAGCACTTAGGGAACTGGCACACTCGAATCGACTTGTAGGGTGTTCTACTACTTTGATTGTGAATGGATTATCAAGGGTATAGGATAGTAGAGCACTTTACTAATTGTGACACACTTGCCTTAGTCCTGCTTGAATAGCACTTACTCACTGGAAGCATCTCTTTGGGAGAGTAAAAAGCATTTTTTAAGAGTGCGAGTATGCCCGATCTCGCTTCGATTTCGCGTTTTTATGTACCCTCATACACAAGATTGCGCCCGGATGCTCTCATAAAGGTATTTTTGAAAAACCGGGTTTTTTTCAATCTTGTTAAAAAAATCATTCCCAAAAAAAGGAACTATTACCTATTGATTTTTCTGGACTTTTGGGATATATTTTAGATAATGGAAGTAGTAAATCAAAATTAAATTTTGCCACTATTTCCATTATCTAATTGTACTTCAACTAATGACCAAAGTCAAGGTTTTAACAATAAAAAAAAAGGCGATTTTTTTTTATTCAAGCAACTCAAATTCATTGGCCCATGACTAATTCTCCGTTACCGTCAATAACTTGTCCGCGATCCCAATCGCAGGAATATTCTGAGATTGAAACCATCTCCCGTGTCCGATCGATCGCTTTCCCTCATAAACCCGGTTTCTTGACGCAATTCCTGTTGAATTCAAAACTCACGGACTACTACCAGTGAGGTACATCACTAAATTGTTATATTTGCTTAAGAGTAATATTTACGAGATTCTGATATTGTTAAAGCTTAAGAATTAATTTCGCTCTGATTTATCTCAAGCTGAAACAAGCGTCGGGAAATTATTAACAAACTGAAGGTGTAGAGCCGATGGCAATTTATGTTGATACTGCAATTGTAACGGAAGCCGCACAGGCGAGCAAGTTCGGATGGATAGCGGGAATTACTACTAATCCGACACTTTTGGCAAAAAGCGAGTTATCTCCTGAAGTGACGCTCAAACAACTGGCACAACTGATTCCTGGAGAAGTGTACTATCAGCTAATGGCATCAGATTTTGATGGCATGGTAGCAGAAGGAAAGGCTGCTTTTGAGTCGATCGGGCGGCAAACTGTTTTGAAAGTTCCGGCAACGGTGGCGGGTTTCCAAGCAGTAGCGCATTTGTCGGGGGAAATTCCTTGTGCGGTGACAGCTATTTACAGCGCGGCCCAGGCCGTTGTCTCAGCAGAAGCGGGGGCTAAATATGCGATCGCCTACGTGAATCGCGCCACCAGATTGTTGGGAGACGGTTTTGCCTTAGTGCAAGATATGGCAGATGTCTTGAAGAAAAGCAATACTGAAATTTTGGCAGCTAGCATTAAATCGCCGGAAGAAGCGGTAAAAACTTTATTAGCTGGCGCGCATCATTTAACATTGCCTTTTGATGTATTGCAGGCAATGACACTTCACGAGTTGTCCCAGCAAACTGTGGAGGAATTTGCCAAAAACGGGCGGGGAATTTTTTATAGATAATTTGGGAATTGGGAATTGGGAATCGGGAATCGGGCATTGGGCATTGGGCATTGAGAATTAGTTATTAGAACTAACAAATAACTAATGACTAATGACTAATGACTAATGACTAATGACTAATGACTAATGACTAATGACTAATGATTATGGCATTCGCCAAATCTTAATAGTGCGATCGGGACTGCCGCTCACAAAAGTCTTGCTATCTCTGGCAATAGCAACAGAATTCACAAACTGACTGTGACCGGAAAGAGTGCTTCTTTCTTTTCCCGTCTTCAAATCCCAAACTATAATATCTCCGCCCCCGCCGATTAAACTGCGGCTGTCCGCGCTAAAGGCGATCGTCCTCACCCAGCTCGAATCCCCTTTAAAAGTGCGGGTGCGCTTGCCGTCTTGGACGTTCGACAAACGGATCGTATTGTCGCTGCTAGCACTAGCCACAACTTGCCCGTTCGGGCTAAAAGCCACAGCATTAACCGCGCCCCCGTGACCTGTGATAATTCTTCTGACTTCTCCGGTGTCGAGATTCCACAAACGCACAGTCTTGTCCTGGCTGCCGCTAGCGAGAGTTTTACCGTCCCGGCTCAAAGCGATCGCGTTTACTCCTCCGGTGTGGCCGCTCAAAGTCAGCAACCTGCTGCCGGTTTTGACATTCCACAAGCGAACAGTTTTGTCATCGCTGCCGCTAGCCAGATTTTGACCGTTGCTGCTAAAAGCGATCGCGTTGACGGCGGCTTTGTGAGCGGGAATTGTCCGCATCCGCCGCCCCGTCTTCAAATCCCACAAAATCACATTATTGTCGTCGCCGCCGCTGGCCAAAATCGAGCTGTCCGGGCTCACGGCTAGCGTGTTGACCGATTTTTTAGAATGCACCGGATTGAGAGTCCGCACCAAGCGTCCCGTCCTCACATTCCAAATTCTAATCGTCCCAAAGCTTGCGCTCACCAAAGTTTGACCGTCCGGCGACAGGGCGATCGCATTTACACTCCCGACATTATCCAAACTTCTTTGCAAAAACTGACTGCTAGGCAAACTAGAAAGCAGCCACACCGGGTTTGCCGGAAACACCCCGTAACGCAGCGAACCGTAAATTTGAGATCCGCCAATACCCAGCATCAAAACAGCAGTGCCCGCCAGCAACTTATTTTTCCACCAATCAAAAGCCTCTTTCCCGGGCTTCTTCAAGCCCGAATTTAGAGGTCTGAGGCGGTTCCTGGAACTCTGCTTCGTCGCCCCAGACCCCCCGGAAAGTCCGCGAATTTTAGTTTGCCCCGTCGTCGGCAACTGAGTCGGCAACTGAGTTTCTGCGTCGTCGAGATTAATTTCCTCCAAGCACTGCAAAACCATCTGCGGACTTTGAGGTCGATTTCCCGGAAAAGGCGCCATCAGGTAATCGATCACATTAGCTAGGGGGTCGGAAACTTGAGGAGCTCCTTTGCGCCACATTAATCTGCCCGTGCGCGGGTTCTCGGGAAACGCAGTCGGTGGCTTCCCAGTCAGCAAATAAACAAAAGTGCGCCCCAGAGCAAAAAAATCCGACTGCGGAACAGCCTTGCCATTAGTTTGTTCCGGCGGCGTGTAGCCAGGAGAAACAATACCAGTGACGTTTTGCCCCTGGCCCACCTTAGCGAAATAAGTCGCCGACACTTCCCTAGCAGTCCCGAAGTCAATCAGCACTAACTGCCCGTTCGGCTTGCACATAATATTGTGCGGCTTGATATCCCGATGAAAATAGTTTAGTCTGTGAACTTGGTCTAAAATTTCCGACAGTTGTTTGAGCCAGTTCAGAGCTTGTTCTTGACTGATCGGGCGGCCCCGATGTTTCAGCCAGTCTTGCAAATTTGCCCCAGCAATTTTCTCCATCACCAGACAGTGAAAAGACTCTGTGCTGTGAGCTGGCGAAAATGTAAAATAACCGTCGCGATCGACTTTTGGAATACCTGGATGTCTCAGCCTGACCAATACGTCGGCTTCTTGCTTAAAAAGTTCTACAGCTTTGGGATGTTCTTTGAGCAGGACTTTGAGCACTTTTCGGGCGCCGTTGTCGTCCACTTCAAATGTTCTGCCAAAGCCGCCGTTTCCGAGAGGCGTGACTAGCCGATATCGACCTTCCAACAAAAGTTGAGACCCGCAGTGGATACACGCGGATTTGCCAGAGTTTGCTGGATCGGAGGGATTCGGGCATTTGGGATTGAGGCAATAACTCACAGAAGCCACATAACCCTGATTGAGGTTGCTCTATCAAGTTTTACTTTGACACTCTGGGCACTCTTCGTGACTGAGATTCTTGATTCAGCGAAGTCACTTGCTTGGGACTGGATTACTCCAGCCAAAGTAAGGGTGTCTTCTCCTCAAGCGTAAATTCCGGTATGCCCTACCGTACTTGATTAGTCCTCTTAATCTAGTTCGGTTTTTGTTCAAATGCGAGTTTTTCTAGACGGCAACACCGTTAGGCGTGACTGCGTACTCAACATTCCAGTTAAGTTTTTACGTTGTCTAGTTATACTCAATTTTCAACATATCACGATCGTAGCACACCTAGTACAAGACTCATGAATACGGGGACTGAAGTCCAGAGGGGTCGCTGAAGTCAAGCGGACTAAAGTCTCCCTCGTTTTCCGCATCCCGTCTTTTTCTATAACGAGAGAGGAGCCACATTTCCATTGTACGATCGCGGGCGACCACTATCGAAGGCATTCGGCAGAAGTCCGAGCGAAGAGGGAAGGGAGGGGGAGAGTGGGACATAGGGACATAGGGAGAGTGGGAGAGTGGGAGAGTGGGAGAGTGGGAGAGTGGGAGAGTGGGAAAAATCTTCCCCCTTCCTTCTTCCCGACATCCGTTACATCCGTTACATCCGTTACAAAATCCGTTGCCGAACTTCCTTCTTCCTTCTTCCCGACATCCGTTACATCCGTTACAAAATCCGTTGCCGAACTTCCCTCTTCCTTCGGCATAAGAAAGCCTGTTAAACAAGTCCCTCAATTACCGGATGGAAGTAGAACGCCAGCGCCAAAACCGTATAAGCTGCCAACAGCAAAGTACCTTCGAG
This sequence comes from Microcoleus pseudofavosus SVA1_A4, assembly GCF_036700565.1. Lineage (NCBI taxonomy): Bacteria > Bacillati > Cyanobacteriota > Cyanophyceae > Oscillatoriales > Microcoleaceae > Microcoleus > Microcoleus pseudofavosus. The sequence continues at coordinate 14,232 of NZ_JAUBPE010000007.1, read as the reverse complement.
CCAGTTAGAGTTGCCGTCAGAACTGATAGAATTGGCGATCAGCACCGACACCGCAACCGCTACAAGTTCAAACGGGTTGAAATTCAAGTCCATCGGTTTGCCCAAGACAAAACCTGCCAAAACCAACACCGGGGCAACAAACAAAGCAATTTGCAAACTCGAACCCACGGCCACAGAAACCGACAAATCCATTTTATTTTTCATCGCCACCGTCACCGCTGTCGTGTGTTCGGCCGCATTGCCAATAATCGGCACTAAAATCACCCCGGTAAACAGTGATGTTAGTCCCAAACGCGCCGTCGCTTCTTCCAGAGTACCCACCAGCAGTTCCGACTCGACAGCTACCATCAGCGTACAGGCCAACAGCACCCCAATCCACAGCGGCAGGTTGACTTTGTGGTCGGGACTGTCTGGTGCTAAGTTATTTTCGGCTAATTCCTCGAGCATTCCTATTTCTGCCACCCCTGCATCGTACAGATAACTGTGGGTTTTCATCGAAAACAGCAGCGTCAGCACGTAGACGATAATCAGCACTACAGCAACAGCGCTAGAAAGGTTCTGCATAGTTTCGGGAGGGATGCCAATAGAGGTGGCATTAACTGCCGTCGGCACCAAAATGGCAATCACCGCTAAGTTCATCGCTGAAGCGTTCAACCGGGCGACTGTCGGCTGAAATTCTTGTTCTTTGTAGCGCAAGCCGCCCAGCAGCATCGCAAATCCCATCACCAGCAGCAGGTTGCTCATAATTGAACCGGTGATGCTGGCCTTGACAACATCTATGAGTCCGGCGTTGAGGGCGACGATGCCGATAATCAGTTCCGTGGCATTTCCGAAGGTAGCGTTCAGCAAACCCCCCAAGTTGGCACCGAGGACGACGGCGATTTCTTCGGTGGCCGTCCCCATCCACGCGGCTAGAGGGATGATGGCTAAAGCCGAGGTGACGAAGATTGTGGAGGATTCCCAGCCGAGAAAGTGTCCGGCGATGGAAACTGGGATAAATAACAGCAGGCTGGAAATAATTGTATTTGTGTTTAGCATTTAGATTCTCAAAAGCTGCCAACCGTCAATCATAGCCTGTGACCAAATGAAAAAAAGGATGAGGGTGAGGGATTTGGGTGTTGGCTTAAAGCTGGGGGCGGGCGATCGCTGCAATGCGGCTTTCACGGATGTGACAAACTAGGAGAGCGATTTGTTTAGCCGATCGGTTCAATGGATTTTGGTATTCGATTAGCTTCCTTAGAAGACATTCCTAAGCTGACAACTTTAATTCCTGATTCTGCTAGAGCTTTGCAAGCAGGCTACTACACTTCAGAGCAGATTGAAGGCGCACTGGGCATAGTTTTTGGGGTTGATACTCAACTGATTCTAGACCAAACATACTTTGTTGCTCAGAACAATAACCAAACAATTGTCGGTTGCGGTGGTTGGAGTAAGCGTAAAACGCTTTATGGAGGTGATTCAGGCAAAAATAATGCAGAAGACAGCCTCCTCAACCCAGACAGCGACTCGGCAAAGATTCGTGCATTCTTTGTTCATCCAGCATGGGCACGTCGAGGAATTGGAAGTCAGATTATGCGAGTATGTGAACTGGCTGCTGAGCGTGCTGGATTTAAGGAAGTTGAGATGATTGCGACGCTGGCAGGAGAGCCATTTTACACAAAATTTGACTATCAGGTGATTGAGCGGTTTGAAATTTCTCTCCCAAACAGTCAGTTTCTCCCCGTTGTCCGTATGTTTAAGAGCTTTGGGCGCAGCCCGTAAAATATGAGGCATAATAAAATCAGTTTCGGTTAAATGCGATGGTAAATCAATGAGATGACAAAAAAAGCAAATAATTATCAGCCATGTCAATAAAAGTAGATTTTTTCAAAGTAGAAGTCGTCCCGCACGATCCAAATTGGCGAAGCGCCTTTGAAAGTGAGTCAAAACTGATTGCACTTGCACTTAGGGACAATGTGGTTGCTATACATCACATTGGTAGCACAGCCATTCCACAAATTCATGCAAAGCCGATTATCGATATGTTAGTTGAGGTTAAAGATATTCTTAAAATCGATACACATAGTTCAGAAATAGAGGCATTAGGTTATCAAGCAATGGGTGAGTTTGGGATATCCGGTCGTCGTTTTTTTCGCAAGGGTAATGAAGCAGGGATTAGAACACACCACCTTCACGGGTTTGAAGTGAACTCAGCGCAGATAGAGCGCCATTTAGCGTTTCGAGATTATATAATTTCCCATTCTGAGGACGCGCAGCAATACAGCGAACTCAAACGAGAACTCGCAAACAAATACCATGATAATATTCAGGGGTACATGGACGGAAAAGATGGGTTCATTAAAGCAATGGAGCTGAAAGCTGCAAAGTGGCGAGCATCTCATTAAAATTATGATATTGGAAGTGGCAATTCTTGATGTTAAGCCTAATATGACTGGAGCAACATAACATATGAGTGATATCGGTCTCACACACATCGCACTGCCCGTTTCCGATGTCGATCGCAGTATTGAATTCTACTCCAAGTATGCTGGAATGCAGGTCGTTCACCGCCGCATCGATGCAGAAACTGGTGTTGCTGTGGTCTGGCTTTCCGATCGCACTCGCCCTTTTGTAATTGTTCTAATTCAAACAGACTCCGTACATCCAGTTTTGTCTCCACTCGCACACCTCGGAGTTGGGTGCAAGAGTCGCGAATATATGGACGAACTCTGCGACAAAGCACGTCAAGAAGGCGTATTGCTTGAAGAACCAAAAGATTCTGGATATCCGATCGGCTACTGGGCTTTTTTGCGAGACCCGGACGGTCACACCCTGGAACTATCCTACGGGCAAGAAATCGGATTTACAGTGGAGAAAGCTACTTAAAGTTATAATAAACAAATCGCCCTCCAAACCCGATCGTTTCTCATCTGGAAATAGACTGGAGAATCAAATGACCGCAGCAATCATCGCACCACCCAGAAAAGAATCACCCCTTCTGTTTGAGGGACTCACTTGGAGAGAGTTCAAAGCAGTTGAGCAATTGTTAGACCGTCCAGGATATCGACTTTCTTTCCTGGATGGAGTTTTGGAGATTAAACTAATGCCTGGAGAACCCCACGAAACCGTTAAAGAAAGAATTGGTGCATTGTTGGAACTGTACCTGCTGATGGCGGGGTTTGACTTTACTCCAACTGGCTCAATGACTCTGGAAAGTGAAACCGGAAAAGTCAAGCGAGAGGCCGATAAATCTTATAAACTTGCTCCCGGTCGCAGGCTACCCGATTTGGCGATCGAGATCGTGTTTTCCAGTGGCGGGATCGACAAGCTGGAGGCATACAAGCGGCTGAAAATTCCTGAAGTGTGGTTTTGGGAAGATGGATTGTTAGAGGTTTATCACCTGCGGGGAGAGGGCAATACACTTCATTATGAAAAGGTTTCTAGTAGTGAGGAGGTGAGAGGAATCGATTTGGATTTGTTGTTACGTTGCATCAATATGGTGAATCATGTTGATGCGGTTAAGACTTTTCAACAGGCACTCCAGAAATAGCTGGGGATAGATTGTCGCGCATCCTTTCACCACCTCTGTTCGCATCTCAATATCCGCAAAAAGCAATGGGGAATGGCAATGATGCAAGTTGTAATTGTGGGATCGGGACCAACTGGTGCGGCACTTGCCTTGCTGCTGGTGAAACGAGGTATTGCCGTAACTTTGGTTGAGGCGGCAAAAGATTCTTACCGAGTGTTTCGCGGTGAAGCGTTAATGCCCAGCGGATTGGATGCGATCGCACAAATGGGCTTATCCACAATGCTAGAAAGTGTTCCACACCGACAAATTGATGCCTGGGAGTTCATTGTGGGCGATCGGCAACTATTTCGAGTTGATGAACCAATGGGGTCAAATCGACCTTGTACGCTGGTATCGCAACCGCCTTTGCTAGAAACACTAATTTCAGAAGCTCAGTTGCATCCAGAGTTTGAATTTATCTCAGGTGTTCCCGTAAAAGATTTACTCTACAGCAACGATCGCATTGCGGGTGTAAAGCTAGGAGATGGGCGAGAGATTCCTGCTGCACTTGTCATTGGCACAGATGGTAGAAACTCGGTTGTACGACAACGTGCAGAATTAGAGTTAGTAAAACAGCAGAATAGTATCGATGTGCTGTGGTTTAAACTTGCCGCTCATCCTCGGTTTGTGGCGGATAATGTATTTTATTCCATCCTGAATGGCGGTAGCGGATTCAGTGTCTTTCACGGGGCAGAATCAGGAAAACTTCATCTGGCTTGGGTGCTATCGGCAGATGACAAAACCGATCGGAAACACACAGACTGGGCAGAAACTTTCGCATCGCTATCTCCTGCGTGGATGGCAGAACATTTCCGCAACTGTGCCGATACGATCGAATCTCCGATGCGATTATCTGTTGTAGTTGGTCGCTGTCCGCGCTGGCATCGACCAGGAATCCTACTTTTGGGGGATGCTGCACATCCCATGTCTCCGGTTCGCGCTCAAGGAATTAACATGGCGTTTCGCGATGTAATTGTTGCGGCCAATCACCTTGTACCTTTATTGAAAGCAGGGGCTAATTACGAGGATATTGACTCAGCATTATCGCGGATTCAGGCAGAACGCGAACCAGAAATTATTCGCGCCCAACAACTGCAAGCGCAAGAAGCGTGGAAAGGCGAACAACTGCGAAAAAATGGATTATTGCGTTTATTGATGATGCAAACTGATCCGTTTTTGGGTGAAAAAATTAAACAATTTTGGGTAAAAAAACAGTATGAATTGCGCCAAGGAGTAACGCAGGTAAAATTGGTTGTGTGAAAAGAGGAAATTCAAAGTTAGGAGAAGATTTTATGCGATCGACAAATATCAAAGGACCGATCGGCAGTATTCACATCATCGAAGCCAGCGCCCCTGTCACCGCTGGGGAGTCGGAACCGCTGCCGGTGGTGTTCGTGCACGGTATGGCGGTTTCCGCGAGCATCTGGGAGGCGCAGCTTGCCCGTGTCGCCCGTACCCGACGCGCGATCGCCCTTGATATGCGGGGACACGGTGATTCTGCACCGCCGGAGGACGGCAACTATGCGCCCGCCTCCTGTGCAGCGGATGTTTTGGCGGTACTGGATGGGCTGGGACTCGATCGAGTGGCGATCGTCGGGCACAGTTTCGGTGCTTGTATTGCCCTCGCCACAGCAGCAGCAGCACCGCACCGCATCGCGCAGTTGATCCTGGCAGACCCGCCTGGAGACTTTACGAAGCTCCCTGTAGAGGTGTACGAGGCACAGCTAGTTCCGTTCCAGAGGGTGCTGGAGACGGAGGATTGGCGATCGGCTGTGGAAGCGGGCTTCAACGACGCACTGACAGGAAGCACGGCGGATACGCGCGATCGGATTCTGGCTAATTTGGCGACGACTCCACGCGATCGGCTATTTGGAATGTATCGCGGGATGTTTGCCTTTGACGCAGTGGATGCTCTCGATCGCTACAAAGCCACCCCTGGAACGCGAGCCCACGCAATTATTGCTCCCTCAAACACTTTTCCCTTCAGCCTCCACATCCTCCGTCCCACACTGACAACAACTACGATCCCGGATACCGGACACTGGCTGATGCTGGATGCGCCGGAGGCCTTTGCTAGGGAACTTGATATCTGTTTGGAAGGTGTTTAATATAGATTTCGACAAAATCTGTTAGTTTTACCACAATTCATCGAGGGTTAAGTTGTGGGGGTTTTTGAGGATGAAGGCGTTGTTGTCTTTGATTAAGTCACCGCTACAGAGAATCGGTAAGCGTTCTTGATAAGCTTTAATCGCCAGGATATAATCTTTGTCTGCGAGTGAAGTTTGAATTTTCCGCAATTTGTCAGCAATGACGCCTATTAAGGTTATTTCGCCACTTAATTTGTCGGTGTTGGGGGTGTGAATTTGCATGACAATTCCCTGAATAATCGTGTTGGGAATGCTGGTAAGTAGTTCGCTTAAAATTTCAATTTGAGGGCGATTTTCTGCGTTTTCTAGGGTTTGGATTGCCTCGCGGATGCGGGCTGCATAATCTCCCAGGTTTTCCCGGTTAGGTAGCAATATTTCAAATTCTTCTGCATCGGCTGTTGGTTTGTGCCAAAGTGTGGCATTATCTAAGAAAGGTTGGTCTTCATGCCAGCCGTGAGTTTGTAAGTAATTTCTCAGTTGATTTAGCTTGATTGTTTCGAGAGTTTGGCTATCTTTTACGGTGATTTTCATGGTTGAACTCCTTGGCTAATTCCCTCCATAATTGACTGAAGGGCGGCGACTGTAAATTGGTTGGTTCTGGGGATGGCGACGGTGACAGCGTTTGTGTTTTGTGTTTTTGGCTTTCCCCGCAGCGAGATCCAATATCCGCAGTTTCTGATGCAGAGTTCTGTTTCGGACTGGGTTAACCAGTCTTCCGGTGTTTCGGGGATTAAAACGACAACTAAAATTCGGGGAATGGCGAAGTTATCCATTCTTAAGTCGTCGTAGTTTTTGAGCTTGAGGGGGTAGCGGATGGAGTTATCGTCTTGGATATCTCTTGATGTAGATTTTAACTGCAATTCTAAGCGAGGTGCTCTGATGGGGCCTGTCCCGCCTTTCGCAGCTACTCCCCAATCCACGCTGTCATCGTCTACGAAAGGTTTGTAGAGGGAATAGCCGGCAACGGTGGTGACAGCTTGCAGGTAGATGTTGCTGAATTGTTCTTTTTGTTGGTTGATGTCCACTTTTTACGTAGCGATTATTCTTGTTAATCTATTTGGTAGGACATTATAGATAAATTCATATCATGTGGGTTGCCAAAAAATGATTAATTCCTTGAATCATCAGATCCACATCGCTACGATTAAAATTATCAAAATGTCCGTGAGCTGCACTATTGCGAATATCAGCCCAACCTCTAAGCTGCTTAGCTGTTACTTCATTAAATACCTTATTTTTTTTCAATGCCTCAATCAAAGGGGTGAGTGTTAGGGGTTTACCCTTATCATTGACTGTTGATATGGACGGACTCTGCTTATCACAGAGAGTTCGTAGAGATTTCTCTAAAACAGCTCCAGCTAATACGGCTGCTGGTACATGGTCATATTTACCAGACTGACCCTCTGCTAACAACTGTTCTGCTTGACCCATATAATCTGCGACTATTGCAGCTTCTATCTCAAGTCCCAAATCTCCTAAATAACCTTTTTGAAAGTCATCTTTCAATCCTTTTAATCGAGAAATGCGGGTATTTAATTTATCATGGGCTTCCCTGGGAACTATTCCTTTTTCATCCAATAATTTTCGATTAACACTCCTTGGAGGAATGATTTGATCTAGTAACGTTAAATAGTTTAAATTCCACGCCTCTAGTTTTTGTGGCTCTTCAAGTTCTTGTTGAGTTAGAGGTCGAGGTACTTGAACCGGGTCCCTGAAGAAACCATTGGAAACATATTTAATAACTTTATAAATCCTTTCTCCTTCTTGTATAAGTTCATCAAATCGATCGAGATATTTGTTGAAAACTTTAGGCGGTAGTGTCATTACAATGATGCCTCAAAAAAAAATTCGTATCTTTCACACGAAGCTCGCCCGAGAGAACCTTGTGGAGTAGGGTATCGCGAATGGCTCCAAGTGTGCGCGATTTTCGATAATAGTTATCTTGACTTCGCACTCTCCGATTTTATCATTACTCCTCAATTTCCACATCCACCGCTTCTAACTCAGCTTCCAACTGCTCAATCGTCGGCAAACATCCTTTCAGGAAAAGCTGTTTCTCAGTCAACAGCTAAATGGTCTATAACTTTTTCTCCCCATCCTCGCTGCTGTTGCCTGTTTAAAATATTCCGTTCAATTGGCCAGTAAAGCAACACTAATTCGCAGTTAACAGAAAGTACGGCCCGCACTTGATATTGCACAATACCTTCCTTAAGTCCTGGCAAAAAATCGTGATAATCTTCAGCAATTGACGAACTATCCGCCAGAACCCACCCCCGCAGATTTTCCCGAATCATCGCCTCTAACTTCGCACTCTCGGCAAATTGCCTCTCCAACTTCGCCGTCAAATGCAGCATCTTCTCGTCCAAACCCTCCTCCTCCTCCTCCAATCCCTCCGCCCTCACATACCTCTCAGGAGTTAAAACATAACACTTACCGTTTTGCTTTTTTGTTGCCTTTTGACTCCGCACCAGTGTTACAACTCTTCTGGAAAGTACATTTGCAGCCAATCAGCCCCGCCCGAACCCAACTGGCCTAACTTCTCCAAGACTTAGGTAAAAAGCACCTAAAGTATGATGCGAAACTCGGGCAAAGCTCTTATTCTATAAATCGATCGGGCATTAAACCGATCTCCACAACCGCCAAGATTTATTGCCAAACATTAAAATTTTCCGGCGAAAAGTTGCTATTTAATGAATAACACTTTACAATCCAGCAATGTAAATCAAACTCTCAATGAACAGCTCTGCAAACACTAACCCGAAATGGGTCGCAAGTGCCAAAAAGCAGCAAAAGCTACCTTTTTTAACTCTTTCAACAGCAAAGCATTGGCAGAAAAACCCAGGGATCGACGGTTGGCATCTTGGATCGAATGCTTTGCTCGCAATACTACAAATGTATCAAAACTTCTCAGCCAAATTTAGCCCTAACAGATACCTAGCTGAAACTCTTGCTGCGTAAGGTTTCAGTTTTTAATTAGGCTGGTTTTATTGTCTTTAACTACTTGAGGATTCGATCGCATGGTTTCGATTTCTAAAACTCAATCCGATGTGCTACCTTTGTCTTCGCCAACCGTTACGGCTGCAACCCAAAGCAGCGTGACTGCTGCAACAGGTGTGTGCGTGACGGTTCACGGTCACTTTTACCAGCCGCCCCGGGAAAACCCTTACCTGGACGCGATCGAACGCCAAGCCAGCGCCTCTCCCGCCCACGACTGGAACGAACGCATTGACAACGAGTGCTACCGCCCCAACGCCTTTGCCCGCATACTCAACGATCGCGGCGAAGTCACGGGGATCGCCAACAACTACGAGTATATGAGCTTCAACATCGGGCCGACCCTGATGAGCTGGCTGGAACGCTACGACGCGGAAGTCTACCAGCGGATTCTGGAAGCCGATCGCAAAAGCTGTCAGCGTCTCAACGGTCACGGCAACGCGATCGCCCAAGTCTACAATCACATCATCATGCCGCTGGCTAACGAGCGAGACAAATACACCCAAATTCGGTGGGGGATCGCAGATTTTCGCTCCCGGTTCGGTCGCGATCCCGAAGGAATGTGGCTCGCCGAAACCGCCGTAGACTACGCCACCCTCGAAGTTTTAGTTGCTGAAGGCATCCGCTTCATTGTATTAGCCCCCTCCCAAGCCGAACGCTGCCGCCTGCTAATCGGGCAAAACCAAGAAGGGGAACCAGCGTCAAATTCCGACTGGCACGAAGTCGGCGGCGGTCAAATCGATCCGACTCGCCCGTACCGCTGCTATTTGAAACCGGAAATGCGGTTGATGGCAGACCACCAACTCTCGCCGCTGAGCACTCACCATTTTGGCCGCCGACACTTCCAAAATTCCGCAGCCACACCTGCCAACACTCCCTACATTGATATCTTTTTCTACGACGGCCCGATCTCGCGGGATATGGGCTTCAACGACGTTCTCAGCAGCAGCCACCACTTGGCGGGGCGCTTGGGTCAAGCAGTACGGGGAGACCACCGACCGGCTCAATTAATCTGCGTGGCGACGGACGGCGAAACTTTCGGCCACCACAAACACAGTACCGAAAAATGCCTCGCCTACGCCTTCACAGAAGAGTTTCCCCGCCGCGGCTGGACGGTGACGAATTTTGCTCATTATTTAAGTCAAAATCCTCCCGCTTGGGAAGTGGAACTCAAACCCGTGACGGCCTGGAGTTGCTCTCACGGGGTCGATCGCTGGCAAGATGATTGCGGCTGCGGTGGTGGCGGCGAGTGGAACCAAAAATGGCGCCGCCCTTTGCGGGATACTCTCAATTGGCTGCGCGATCGGCTGATTCCGATTTACGAAGAAGCGGGGCGCAAGCTGTTGTGCGATCCCTGGAAGGCCAGAGATGAATATATTGAGGTCATCCGGGATCGATCGCCCGCTAATGTTGACAGTTTCCTCCAACGCCATCAAGTGCGCCCCCTCGATGCCGGAGAACAGGTGGACGCCCTGCGACTGCTGGAAATGCAGCGCCACACCCTGTTAATGTTCACTAGCTGCGGCTGGTTTTTTGAAGAAATCTCGCGGCCAGAAGGCGTGCAAATTTTGCGCTACGCGGCCCGGGCGCTGGAATTGGCGGGCGAAGTTACCGGCGTGCAGCTAGAAAAGGATTTTGTCGCTCGACTAGCCCTCGTACCCAGCAACGTTGACTATTTCAAAACAGGGGCCGAAGTTTATCGCCTACAGGTTGTGACAGCCCAAATTAGTCTCAGACAAGTGGCCGCCCACTACGCGATCAGTTCTCTGTTTGCCAAGTTTCCGCGCGAACAGCGAGTTTACTGCTATCAAGCCCAGCAGCAAGATTTCCAAATTCAGCGCATGGGCTCGATGACTCTGGCTGTGGGTCAATTGCAGTTAACCTCGGAAATTACGCGGGAAACAGAGGTTTATGTGTTTGCTGCGTTCCACCTCGGCGGCTGGGACTTCCACTGCTGCATTCAGCCTTTTGGCAGCCGCCGGTCTTACACTATGCTGAAAGAGCGGTTGTTTGGAGTTATGCAAGAAGCTTCGGCAGCCCACGCCATTCTGGAAATGGTACGCTTGTTTGGGGATCAGTCCTTTAGCTTGCGGGATTTATTCGCTGAGGAACGCCACCGGATCGTGCAGTTGCTGAGTCAGGAAAATTTGACTCGGTTGGATCAGCTTTACACTCAGGTTTACCGGGAAAATTACGGGGTGATGATGGCGTTCCACCGAGACGAGTTGCCGGTGCCCGTAGAGTTGCAGGTGGCTGCTGAGGTGGCTTTGGGACACCGCTGTTTGACGGCGGCCAAGGCCCTGGAACTGGAAACGGAGGATGTGGAACCGCTGCTGGCGGAAATTGAGGCGATCGCCACTGAAAGCGGCCATCTCCGCTGTCGGTTGAACGTTCCCGAAGTCAAGCAAATTTTGGAAAAGCTGGTTTGGCGATCGCTAGACGCGCTGCTGCAAGCAGGATCGGGCGTGGAGGAGCGCTCGCCCCTCATGTTGGAAGCTGATATCCGCACGATCGAGCGTTTGATTGCTGTGGGCGATCGGCTGAGTCTGGGTTTGTGTTTGGACAAATCGCAGGAACTGTATTTCCATTCTCTGTACAGTCAAATTGTGCCTCTGTGTTTGGGCTGGCTGCAACGGCGAGCTGCTTCGGTGGGCGAAAGTGCGGTCGATCCCGTTGCCTTGGATATCGCCCGACCAGACGGCGGCTGGGAGTTGCCTTCGATCCGGCAGTTGCTGGAGTTGGGTCAAACTCTGGCCGTTGATGTTGAGTGTTGGTTGAACCAGTTAAGTCGATCACTTCTCGATTAGCCAACCAAATCAATTCCCGCGCTTGAAAATCCGCCAGATCGGGGTTTAAATGCCGATCGGGCCTGCGGGTTCAACCGAGGATCGATCGGCCAGGAGGCTTCCCGGGATCGCGGCTGGCGATCGAAGCACCGACAGGGAAACGCCAACTTTGTTTAAGTTTTCGCTCTACTTGTGGGAAGATAAGAAGACTGTCGGCAAAGCGTACAAGTGTTAAGCACCCGTAGGCTTTGCAGAGTTTTGAAGAGAGAACACTAAATATAAGTCTATGAAAGTTGGCGATCGCGTTTGCATTAAAAACTCTGTTGTTGTCTACCACCACCCTCAAAATCGCAGTCAACCATTTGATATTAAGGGTATGGAAGGAGAAGTCGTGGCGATCGTTCACGAATGGCACGGCAGACCTGTCAGTGCCAATTGGCCGGTTCTAGTTCAGTTTGACAAAAAATTTAAAGCTCACCTGAAAGAGGATGAGGTCGAATTGATATCTTCGGAAGTCTAGCTGTCTCAAAAGTTGAAGCCGGAGGCAAAAGACAATATCCAATCCGGTCAGTCGATTTTAGATTTTAGATTTTAGATTTTAGATTTTAGATTTACTCCACAGATTAATCTGGGAGCTTGAACTCTGGTCTAAAATTTTGGGCGGCTCACGAATCCTGTCCTTCGCAAGTATCCGTTTTTGGGCGTGGTCATATAACTGTTGTAGAGTTTGTAGTGAGGACTTCTGTTTTTTCTGTGGATTTTAGTCGATCGGCGGGACTAAAGTCCTTACTACCAACCATCTTTTTTATTTAATCATTAATTTTTCGACCGTCTGCGGCTAAACCAACCGAAGATATTCAAATCTCCCTGCATTTTCTGCAATTCCTGCTGATGTTGCTTGGCTGTAGCGTAATACCACTGGCAGTGAAGTTCGAGTTCTTGACGGTACTTAATTTCGTCGTAAAACTCGCGGACAATTTGGTGTCTCTGAAAAATTTCGGCCGCGGGAGTCGGTTCTGGGGCAATGTTTTGCAACTCGTGGGGCAGCATGATTGTTTGGGGGCGACTGTGGCTAATATTGGCTGTAATCACTTTAAGCTAACACACTCAATCAATTTTGGATTTTAGATTTTAGATTTTAGATTTTAGATCGTATCCGTTTGATTTGGAATCTTATCTGATGAAGTTTTGTAGGGGCCGGTTCGCCCAGATATTTGATAAGTATAGACAAATTATATAAACCCGCCCCGCCCCTATAATTGGGATGCAACCGGATTTGATATTAGTTTAAATTATTCAATCCAAAATCCAAAATTTAAAATCTAAAATTCTGTTAAAGCCATCCCCGCAGACGATAAACGATTAAACCGAGGTATTCTTTCAAAGCTTTAGTGGACTGATGTAGATAATAGGTATCCGGCAATAAATCCAAGGCGACTGCTTGCCAATTGCTTTGGGATGCTGCGATATCCTGCTGCGTTATCTGAAAGTCTGTTGGTGCGGCAATTGCTTTTATTCCCTGACGCTGGAAAATTAAGAGCGATCGAGTCATGTGCATCGCCGATGTCACTAGCAAAATCGGCCCTTTTATAGCTTTAGCATCTAAAATTTTCCGCACGTGGACGGCATTTTGATAAGTGTTGTGTGAATCGGGGTCTTGCAAAATTGCTGATGCCGGTACACCCATTGTTTGGGCAATTTCTGCCATGTCTGCCGATTCGGGAGACCCGCCGCCTTTCCAATCTACTCTACCGCCGCTGAGAATTAACAGGGAAGCTTTGCCTTGCTTGTAAAGTCGGGAACCGTAGATTATTCGATCGCCCGCTTCCCCTAATTCTACCCAAGGACGGGGAGGTAAAGCTGCTTTGACACCGCCGCCCAAGACGATAATCGCTTCAGCTTGGGGGAGTTCGGCGGTTGGTAAGTTTTGCCATTCGAGCGATCGAACTAACGATTTTGAAACCCAACCGCTACTTCCGAGCAGTAAAATAATTAGAGCCGCAGCAATTGGTGCCGCCGCCCATTTGGGACGCTTCCAAAGTGTGATTAAAGCCGCCATCATTAACAGGCAACTCAACCCCAAAGGATAAATAAACAGCGGCAGGAGTTTCGATAGAAATACAAACATTCAATTGGGAATTTGGCATTGGGAACTTCTACGCTCGCGTAGCCGAAGTATTGAGTGTTGGGACGAAGGGCATTAGTGACTGTTAACTAATGACTAATGACTAATGACTAAAGCTAGCGACGATCCTCTGGTCCAGATAACCAGCCAAAAAATGTAGCAGCATCACCCCTAGAGGTTTTGCTATATTTATGACCGTCCCTTTGCACTACTTCTTTGTTGAGGATAGCATCCGAGGTTTTATCCTTGGAATTTATATTCGGGTTGAGTAGTAATTCGTTGTGCCACCAAGCGACAATTAAACCTGCTGCCACGCCACCGATGACACCAAAGCCCAGACTCAGGGGCAGCGTACATCCTACTAAGCGAAACCCAACGGTAAACAACACAAACCATATCAGCGCGGGGCTAAACCCCTTGGAGTCTCCGGTAAATTTTGGCATAAGCTGCAAGTTGTGTTTGTAATAACACAGAAAGATATTTACAATATTAGCAGACAATCAAATTGCCAAGGGCGATCGATCTACAACTATTCCCCACAAATCTCGTTTAATAGGGGAGCATCCCGGTTTTGTAAATATCCGAATAAGTGTAAAATAGTTAAAATCAATAAAAGCGTCAAAAAAAGTCGAG
>NZ_JAUBPE010000103.1:0-19319 GCF_036700565.1 Microcoleus pseudofavosus SVA1_A4 | reverse complement strand
TACTTAAATGGCTTAATTGGTAGACCTCGAAAAACTGCACAAGTATAAATACTTATCGCAAAAGTGACATGCTCCCGCAGTGCCGTGTCCCTACCGCGATTAATTGTAGGGACACGGCAGTGCCGTGTCCTTACAAATATATAGCCGTGTTCTTACAAATATATAGAATTTAGCTGGGATTATTCAAAGATTTTTGCACGGCTTCCAACCACTCTCTGACTGTTTGATTTTCGGATTTTGGGTCGTAGTAACACCCTAATTCATCCAGGATGAATGCTTCTAAATCGGCAGGGGCGGTCGGCATTTTTAGCAGTTTGCCGAGTTCTTGCGATGCAGCTTCAATACTTTCGGGAGGTTCGCTATTGCGGTAATCTTCAACTACATCACTCGGAGTTTCAGCTTCTAGCGGCCAGTCTTGGTGAAAGTAGGAACTGAAAAATTGGGTTAAATGAGGAAATTGATTTATCATTCGGGATAGGCTGTGAGAATAAAGTATCCGGGAGGTAATTTGGCGCTGCGCTGGAGGACAATTTTCAGGCGAGATGCTGAAGTTGTTTTGGATGCGCGGCGACGCAGAGTAATGCCAATTATTCTGTTGGCGTTGTAGTCGATCGTATAACGATTGTCTCGACTTTTCACCCAGGAGTCGATCGCATTTTGATTTCTGTTCATTGCTTCCCCAATAGCCGCTTCGGCGACGGAACGGTCAGTAAAAGAAGATGCGGCAGAAATTCTCGTTTCGCTTGCGAGTCGCTGTGCTAGTTGTGCTTCTGTTTTGCCAACGTGTCTCTCTAAAGTGTGTCCTCCTGCTGCTTCGTGAAAGTCTAATCCGCCGCCCGGTATGTTGGGTACAAAAGCTACGGTGGTTTGTGGTATGGTTGAGATTTCCGGTGCAACAACCGTGGCGTAAACACCCGGTATTGCCGATTGGAATAATATAATTATTGAGGCGATCGCGCACAGGATACTTAAAAACTGTTTTAGGCGATCGAGTTGATTTTTCATTGCTGTTGAATCTTTTTCTTATATTTAGTATATGTGTTTGCTATTTTTTTGTCTATTTCCTAATCTACTATTAGTAAGTTATAAGTTACGCGCGGCATTTAAATATACGGTGCGCCGTGCATACCCTAAGATTATTCATAAATACACGGTGCGCACTGCACACCTACGATTATTTATCATAATTCGTGATTTCTGCGGTTTACAAAGGTTCACTCACTATGAGAAAAAATTAATAATTCTTTGAACAAATGACTAATGATTGATGATACATTAATTGATTATCTTTAAAAATTTGAAAAAATGCAAGTAGTTATCCTAGCCGGCGGTCTCGGTACTCGTCTCAGAGAAGAAACAGAATTTCGCCCCAAACCTTTAGTTGATGTTGGCGGGCATCCGATTCTTTGGCACATCATGAAAACTTATGCCCACTACGGCTTCCAAAACTTTATTGTGTGCTTGGGCTATCGCGGCAACATGATTAAAGAATATTTCCTCAATTATGAAGCCATGAATAATGACTTTACTATCTGTCTGGGACGCAAAAATAACATTACTTATCACGAGGAACATCGCGAACAAGATTTTAATGTGACCCTGGCTGAAACTGGCGCGGCAAGCCTGACGGGAGGGCGGGTAAAACGGATCGAAAAATATATCGATCGCGAGAATTTCATGGTGACATACGGCGATGGAGTAGCTGATGTCGATATTGAGGCACTTGTGGATTTCCACAAGTCTCACGGTAAGCTGGCAACTGTCACCACATTCCGTCCGATTTCTCGCTTTGGGATTTTGGATGTAGACAGCGATAGCCGCGTAGTACAATTTACTGAGAAACCTCAAATCGACGGCTGGATAAGTGTTGGATATATGGTATTTAACCGCCGGGTGTTTGAGTATTTGGGGGGAGATGATTGTATTTTAGAACAGGAGCCGATGCAGCGTTTGGCAGCAGAGGGACAGTTGATGGCTTACCGTCACGATGGCTTCTTTTTTGCGATGGATACTTATCGAGAATACAAGTATTTAAACGAACTTTGGGAGGAAGGGAAGGCTCCTTGGAAAGTGTGGGAATAAGTTAATTGTTGCATTCTCAACAAGCCTTTTATGAACGGGCAAGATGCCCGTTCCACAATAGATAGAATTTATTTGTTGTGGAACAGGCATCTTGCCTGTTCTTGATAAGGGTGCACAATGTGAGGAAATAAGTAGGGACACGGCAGTGCCGTGTCCCTACCTCTGCTATAAAATAATTATAAAAAATGGATTTTCAAGATATTATCAACAGCACGGAAACTTACCTGCAAGAGTGCGTTGCACCCCGCGCGGAAATTATCGACAGCGACTCGGAAGCGCTGAAAATAGCAGTTGCGGGATTGGAAGATCGATCGCTCTTAGCATTGCGAGTTCCCCAAAAATGGGGCGGCGCCGAAATTTCACCGGAGATTTTTTACCAATATCAGGAATTGACGGCTCGATATTCCGGCGCTTTGTCTTTCCTGCAAACTCAGCACCACAGCGCAACTTCCATGCTTGCCAACAGCGACAATGAAATGCTAAAAAGCAGATACTTGCGGGCGATCGCCCAAAAAGAGTTACGCTTGGGTATTGGGTTTTCGCATTTAAGGCGATCGGGCAATCCTGCCGTCACCGCCACTCCCGCAAAAGAGGGCTATTTATTGTCAGGAAAAGTTCCTTGGATAACAGGTTTTAGCTTGTTTCAAAAGTTTATTGTAGCAGCGGTACTTCCCGACGATCGCGCTGTTTTCGGTTTGCTACCTTTTGTCAATATTGAACGCGAATATGGTAAAATAACATTCAGCGAAATTATGCAATTAATCGCCATGAACTCGACTAATACTGTGACAGCAACTCTGGATAATTGGTGGCTGCATGAATCAGAAATAATTTCGGTTAAACCTGTCGGCTGGATTTCGGAAAACGACAGCAAAAATATACTGAATTCTGTTCCGGGTACTTTTGGCTGTATTCGAGCGGGATTGGATGTAATTGCAGCAGCGGCGGCTGCTAAAAATTCACTTTTTATAGCGGCGGCTTGCCAAAAACTAGAGCAAAAGCTCGATCGGCTAAAACAGAATTTCGCACAATCTCAACACTGCTCGAAAGCAGAACAATTAGCACTGCGAGCTCAAGCCATTGATTTAGCAGTGCGTTGCGGGCACGCTGCGGTTGCAGTTTCTAGCGGTGCTGCTAACGGTACGCTGCACCCGGCCGGGAGAGTTTATCGAGAAGCTTTGGTGTATACTGTTTCCGGGCAAACAAAGGATGTGATGGAAGCAACGCTCGATCGACTAATCGAATTTTAGATTTTAGATTTTAGATTTTAGATTGAAATCGCAGAAGTCAAAAAATCAACTGTCTTTAATAAATAATAGATATATTTTACCTGATGACAGACAACTTCAACTCAAACAATCTAAAAACGATCGCCTACAGCCACATTATAGACTTAACCCATTCAATTCACCCAAATATTCCCATCTGGCCGGGCGATCCAGCGACAGAATTTGAAACCGTATCTCAAATAGAAAAAAACGGCTATTTCCTGCGAAAATTTTCTATGGGAGAACACAGCGGCACTCACATCAACGCACCCAACAGCTTTTATGCAGGAGGCGCCAGCATTGATAGTTATTCGCCGCAGTCGCTAGTTTCCCCCGCAATTGCGATCGACATCCGCGATCAAAGTTTTGCCAATCCCGACTACACTTTAACAATTGATGATGTATTGACTTGGGAACGGCAGCATAAACTTATAGAACCGGGAAATCTAGTTTTATTGTATACTGGCTGGCACGAAAAATGGGATGAGGAGCGAGCATTTTTTAATCGTGACGATCGCGGAATTTGCCACTTTCCCGGATTTGGCAAAGCAGCAACTCAATTTTTGCTAGAAGAACGCTCGATAGCCGGAATTGGAACCGACACTCACGGAGTGGATACCGGGCGAGATGAAAGCTTTGCAGTTAACAAACTAATATTGGAAAAGCAGCGAATAGTGCTGGAAAATCTTGCCAATCTCGACTTGTTACCTGCGGCTGACATCACTTTAGTTATCGGAATATTGCGTCTTTTGGGAGGTTCCGGCTCGCCCGTATCGGTGTTAGCTTTTGTTGCTTGATGCGGTAAAACTTACATCTTGTACCATTCTCAAGAACGGGCAAGATGCCTGTTCCACAAAGAGTGAATTTTCTTGTGGAACGGGCATCTTGCCTGTTCCTAAACAGGTAATTGAGAATGGTGCAATATCTCAGGTAAAATTGGATTGAGAGAAGTCGAGTAAAAACAATAAGATTAATGACAGAACTGCCCAAGGATCTCAACGAGGCGATCGCCCAATCCCGCATTGCAACCGCCGCCGCCCTCTCGGATGGCAAAACTCTACTGCAAGTCGAATTAATATTTCCAGAAATCGCCCTGCAAGCACAGTCTATTACCCAACAATTCCTCCCAGAATTTGAGGAAATCTACCCCGGAGTCAAAGTCTTTTTTCCCGACACCGGTGCGGCCGCCCTCGCGCGCCGCGACTGGGGAGAAACACCGTTTAAAGTCACTGATTTGGGCAGCAGTCGCACCCCTGTTGAAGACAAAATAGCACCGGAAGATCAACTGTTCCTCCTGATCAATCCAGCAGCCGTAGAAGTGGCCCAAGTCGAAAAACTTTACATAGCTGCGGCGGGTCGTCCAGTAATTCTACTCAACCCGCGCCTCGAAGATGTTGCCACCATAGGTATAGGCTATGCGGGCCGCCAACTGCGCGATCGATTCCTCAGCAAAATCGAATCCTGCTACTACATCAGACCCCTAGACACTGCGGCTTTATTCCGCTGCTACCCCCAATCCTGGCAAGTGTGGCTGGAAACAAACGACAAATACGAACTAATTTCTGAAACTGCCCAAAAACCAGTTGGAGATGATTTAGAGCGGATTTTAGCCGCTTCTCTCCCAAGCGCCGATCCCGACTCCACCGCACCTGCAAAACCGCTAAAAAAGAAAGGTTTTCTGGCAGAGCTCCAGACATTCCTCAAAGCTTTGACTCAGTAACAGGAGTTGCAGAAGCACAATTAACAGCTTGCCAGTTTTGCTATCAGTAGCTACGGAAACAGATACTGGCGAGCTTTACTGAATTTTTATATAAAGCAGTATAATGGGTGACACCCCTCCTCCGCAAAACAAAGGAGGAAATAGCAGCAAAATCAGATGATCTAAGCTAGTAATTGGGGTTTTGAGTCAGGGAAGCGGATAAACACAGTGGAGCACCGACGCATTGTTATCGGGGACGTACACGGGCATTACGACGGATTAATGCTGCTGCTAGAGGCACTTGCCCCCAGCTTGGACGATCGCGTCTATTTTTTGGGAGATTTAATCGATCGCGGCCCCAAAAGCGCTCAGGTATTAGATTTTGTGCAGCACAGCCCCTACCAAACTCTGCTGGGCAACCACGAACAACTGATGCTGGAGGCTTTGTCGGGGGTACCGATGGATATGCGGGCGTGGCAATCTTGGCTGTACAGCGGCGGCGATGCGACAGTAGCGAGCTACAGAGATACAGGGATGATGCCGTACAAACACTTAGATTGGCTGCGATCGCTCCCCACGCACCTGGACTTAGGGGACATCTGGTTAGTCCACGCGGGCGTGCATCCCACAATGCCGATCGATGAACAGTCGATCGAACAACTCTGCTGGATTCGCAAGGAATTTCACACCATGTCGAAACCGTATTTTGCCAATAAATTAATTATCACCGGTCACACGATCACTTTTACCTTTGAGGGCGTGAGGCCCGGCGAATTAGTCAGGGGCCAAGGGTGGTTGGATATTGACACGGGTGCTTATCATCCCAAAAGCGGCTGGCTGACAGGATTTGACCTCAGCTACCGCAGAGTTTATCAAGTAAATGTATTTAACAATCAAGTCCGAATTTTACCCTTTGACGAAGTTGTCAGACAATTGAAGCAGCAGCAGATTGGACTCCCGAAACCTGAGATGAACCCTGTTGTTCAACAGCAGCGTTAAATCAAGTTTTAGTTGTAGGGTGCGTCAGTTTAAGTTGGATCAATTAAATCCAAATTGACCCGATAGCTGACGCACCCTACGAACTAGATTGATTTTTTAACGAACCGCGAAGACGCAAAGATGACGAAGTAATATCAGTCATCCCCAATCTAAAATCTAAAATTGTATGACCTTTTTCTACGAACCCAAAAGCCTGCGGATTTCTAACCTGTAATCCTCATTATTCAAACCTTCACCGCTAGCGAGATCCGGGTCGATCGCCTGCCTCATAGCAGCAATGCGATCGGCAGTAGCCGGGTGAGTGCTCAAAATGCTCGGAGGAGAAGGCTTGTTGAGCAACTTTTTCATAAAATCAACCATCCCAGATTGAGCGTAGCCCGCTCGCCCCATAATTTGCAATCCCAACTGATCCGCTTCATACTCAGCTTGGCGGCTGTGGGGGCGCCGCAAAGCCAGTTCCACCCCAATCTGAACCGCCTGAGATCGATCGAGTCCAGTCGCCGAAGCTACACCAGAAGCGATCGCCATTTGACGCATTTGTTGAATCGCGTGGCGAGCACTAATGTGAGCGATTTCGTGGGCGATCACACTTGCCAATTCTGCCTCATTGTCCGCCGCCGCCATCAAACCTTTATTCACATAAACAAAACCGCCCATTGTCGCAAAAGCATTAATATTGTCGTCATCAATTACTTGAAAAGTATAAGGAATATTCGGGCGAGTGCTTTCCTCGGCCAGTCGCTGACCGATGCGGTTGATATATAGTGTAGTGGCGCGATCGCGGTCAATTTTAAACTCGCTGTTCGCCAACTGCTGATTAATTTGTCGGCCAATTGTCACCTCTTGGCTATCGGACATATTCGACAATTGGATAACTTGAATGCCTCGAAAAATCAGTTCAGGCAAAGAAAATGCTTGAGTCGGTTTCGGGGAAATCACCGAGATACCCGCAGCCACAATCAGCGACAGAAACAGATAAATCCCCCGGCCGCAGGTACGCCGGCAAGTCAACCAAAAACTTTTTAACATGATTGATACGTGGCAGAAGTTACGTAAAATTTTAAGAAAAACTCGAAAAGTCACTAAATAGGCAGACGCAATTTGACGCTGCTTAGTTGCTATTCTAGCTTTTTGCCAATTTTTAACCGCGCCGCCAGCCTCCGGGCGATCGGCCCGCAGGCCAACCAACCGCCGTCAACTACCTTCTCCCTTCTGTCTTAAGTGCCCAAGTCATGCGGATTTTCGGCAGCCATTGTGGTAATATCTTTTAGCTTCAGGACTTACGCATCAATAACCTATGTCATTGTTCGCGCTAGCGGCGCAATCTCCGCATCTGTGTTCGATCGGTTCTGCGTAAGTCTTGAGCTTGCAAACATACTCCTGTCGCTGTCAGTTAACTAAGCGATTTATGAAAATTTTGGATTCTCAAGGCCGGCTGTTCGGCAAACTCAGCATCTTAGACGTAGGTGCAGCTCTAATCGTACTGTTAGTTGCAGTCGGAATCTTTTTCTTCCCCGGCACTTCTGGCGGTTCCGTCGCCCAAGTCGGCAGCAGTGTCAAATCTGTAGAGCTCGATGCAATTGCGATCGGTCTCAAAGGGACAAACGTTCAAGATTTGTTCAAAGCAGGTGATAAAATCAATGTGGTGATCCGCAATCAACCCTCCGGTCAGATTACCATCAAATCTGTCAAAACTATCACCAGAACCCTAGCAGTTCCTCAGCCCAACGGTACTCTGAAAGCTCTCCCCGATCCCAGAGAAGAAGAATCCTTCAGCAAAAATATGATGTTTACCTTAGAGGGAAAAGGTCAACTTACGGAAAATGGCCCGGTTTTAGGGAATACGAAAGTCAAAATTGGCACTACGCTAGAGCTTGAAGGCCAAAAGTACATTTTCAACGCCAGCGTCATCGACGTGCGAGTCAAAGAATAGTCATTAGTCAGTAGTCATTAGTCAGTAGTCAGTAGTCATTAGTCATTGCTAATGGGGAAGGGGGAAGAGGGAATTCATATTCCTTCTTCCTTCTTCCTTCTTCCTTCTTCACCCTTCCGAAAGCACTTTTAAGTATTGCCGAATTAAGCCAATAGTGACAGCCGGAAGTTCTAACTGCGGAGTCAAACCTACGTTTTCCAGAGATTGAAAAACTTTGATTGCTTCGGGGTTGAGGTTGGCCAACCGCTGGCCGATATCGGGGCCGGTAAACTGCGATTTTTCTCCCCAAATAATCGCTGTCGGCGTTGTTAACTGAGTGATGTACAGCGACAAATCAAAGCACAAATCTCCCCGCACAAAAGACAGGGCGGCATATTCTGCATTTGGTTCTAAGGCGGATTCGAGGTAAGCGTCTACAATTTCTTGATAAACGCGGCCCGAATCGGCAAATTGGCGCTGTTCTAGGAAGCTGCGGATGCCGCCTTCTGTGGCGATTCCGGTAATGTAGAGCAGTCGGTCTAAAATCGGCGTGTTGACTAGCTTAGCGAAGAAACTGCTGCCGTAATCTTGTCCGAAGTCCGACAAACCGCTGGGTATTGTCAAAATTAGGGATTTGAAAAGATCGGGACGGGCGATCGCAGCTCGAATCGCGATCGCCCCGGTCAGCGAAGAAGCGATCGCATCTGTCGGACTGTCGCAGGTTTTTTCGATAAATTCAATCAAAGTTGTGATATAATCTTCAACCTGATAATTTCTCGGCGGATGTTCCGATCGCCCCCAACCGATTAAATCAGGTGCTAAAATTCGATATTCTGCCGCAAAAGCCGGATAAACTTTCGACCATTCGTAGGCACTCGACCCGCCCCCAAAACCGTGAAAAAATACCAAATTCGGTTTATTTTCCGAAGTTGAGGTCGGCAACCCGATCCAAGGCATTTTTTCAGCAGTGTAGTAAACCATTCTGCCGAGAGAAGTAACTATCGATCGCTGACCGAAGCCGAGGGGCACAAGCATAAATAAACCTCAATCGCTGTTATATTTTAGATTTTTCTCTGCCGCCCCGTCTCTGTATAAAAAAATTGCGAAGCTGGGGCAGCTTTTGTAAAGATTGAGTAATGATTTAAATCTATTTTAGTACAGGTGAAGCGGGAAACTACGGACAGCAAGTAAGTTTTGCGATTTGGGCCGATCGGCTGTGTAGTTATCCTCACCCTTGCAAACTACCGCCGATCGGAGATAATAGCAAAATGATGGGTAAGACCCCTCAACACGATAGAGTCTGTTCGCCAACCCGCAAAGCAGGCGCTCGGAAAGCAGGAGTATTATATCTGGCTTTCAGACAGGTGGCTGGTTTGCCGACGCTTGCCGACGATCGCGAATAAATTAATCGCGAGATTTTGCGGAACAGTGGGTTTTGAGGTCGAAAGTCTTTGTTGGAGGGCGGGCGATCGGTTTTCGGCTCGTAATTGCAGCCAGAGGCAATTTCCCTGGCATCGCCGTTATAAATTCCAAAACACAAGAAATAACTCATCTCAGGGAGATCTACTAAAAATGCAACTGCTCAGGAAACGGGATCGCGAGGGTTTTATGGTTGACGCAAAAAGTCTTCAATCCAACGGGTTTGCAGAATTTGATACTGCCTGTCGAAGCATGGATTTAAACGGCAAAAAGTCTTTAGTCGCCATTCCAGAACGCTCGGACTCCGGGTTAGAGGTGCCATCGCGCGCCACCGTACCAGCGATCGTCCGCCTAGCTTTAGAAGACTTAAAATGCTTTGAAGTAGTACAACACCAGTTTGCGCATTGGGGGATGACTTTTTTCAATGCCGTCGCCATCCAACCTTCAAACCCAGCATTTGTCACGGATTCTGGGGCAACAGTGTTAATGGGGGCCCCAAAAAGCGGACTGATAGAAGTAACTTTCAAGCATCCAGTTCGCAGCGTGTCAGGACTCGTCACCAGTTCGCGGCGAACTGTTTTATCTGCTTGCGACATCGACGGGAACCCAATTGTTCAGGATGAAATGCCGACGCCCAATCTGGCAGGGTCTAATTCTCCGATCGCCCCTAGCGCTCCCCTGCGCGTAAAAGCTCCGAATATTCATCGAATTACTTTTTACGCTTTTGACGGTCAGCTAGTAGTCGATAACTTGATTTTTGGATTTTAAAGCCCGGCCATAAGTAGCGTCCCAAGTCTCCAAACCTTCAAGAAGGGCATTGCGGACTAAAGCTTCGGGTTCCCGACTCAGCATCAGGCGAAAGCACTCGGCAGCGCGGGAACGGGCGATCAAACTTTTGACGGAACTCACAGGGCCAAACTCACCCTTATTCACCAAATCGGTCATTTGCCGCACTGCAATCAAACGCTTCACGGGGTCAGCATCAGTCAAATCCGCCAGAATGCGATCGAGCGTCGCTTCATCTTTTGAGGCCCCCAGACTCAACGCTTGCCGCAGCAACAGCCCTGCAATCGCGATCGTGCCAAAGTTCTGCAAAATCAGGCTCAAAGCCGTCCAGTGGCTGCTTGAGTCGGCCCAAATCGCCAAACTCATGTAAGCGCCCAAGGTAGCCATGCCGCCGGTGCCCACCGCTAAAACGAAGCGGCGGTTCGGGCCATCCCAAAATTGCTCTAGATTCGATCGCAGCAATTGCCAGTCCCGCGACTGCCCTCGGTAAACCACCATCATCGCTGCTATCCCCAGGCCTGTGGAAAACAGTAACTGACTGTTCCACCACGCCCAAACTGCTGCCAGGCTGACAACTGCCAGCCAACCCTTCGATCGAGTCAAACGCTCTAGCAGCCACTTGAGCAAGGCGGTAGAAACCACAGGCGATCGTGCCCGATCGCTCTTGCCATCTACCCTCCGGCGCATTTTTTCGGCAGTCCCAGGGCTTCCCGGCGGGCGATCGCGACTGAGTTCTCTCTCTTTTCGGGCATCGGTCATTTCTAAGGACAATTCGCGATCGGGGAGCGATTCGAGTTGCCAAGTGCGATCGGACACTTTCACTGGCGATCGATTCAGCTTGGTTGTACTTTTTTTAACTTGATTCATACTGAGTTTTTTGAGAAATAACTTTAAGTTATCCAGGCGTTTTTAGCACTGATTTAGATTCTAGATCCACAAGAGTATTATACTTTATGATAACTGAAATTCAAACCCGTGGCGAGTACCCCAACTGCGCCGAATTCCGGTAAATCATTACCAAAAATATAGCAATTGAAGATTGTTGAGAAAAGCACTACAGGTTAACAGCGAATATTTATGAATCACTCTTGAGGCCCAAGGGCGATCGTCCTTGGGCCTCAAGAGCAAAAACCCGAAAAATTTTAAATTTCTGAAATTTGGGGGATTTTGAGTGCGCCAAGAAGTCCGCCAAGAAATGCGCGTCGAAAATTTAGCCTTTGGCGCGCAGACCCGGCCAGGAGGCGGCCCCAAGAGTGTCAGATGAGGCTGGACGGACAGCAGCCTCCCGGCCGGCGCTTGAATCGAGACAGAATTGTTTGATAATCAATAGCAGGATCACTCCTAAACTGCTAAGATTTTTGAATTAATGGAAGCAGCTCAAGTCCGGTAAATTAGCCGTAATTTTGGTAGGGGCGAGTCGCGCCCGATCGGCAATATCAGCCACATATCAGCGTAAACCCGCCCCGGCATCTGGATATTATGGTCGATCGACCGGACTAGATAGCAGGAAGCCCATCATCCGGGTTCAAACCCGTAAAGCAGCAAGGCAAACAACCCACCGCGCGATCCAGTTCGGCAAGTGCGGAGGCTGGAAAAACAGCGGCTTTTGACCAGACTCAGACAGAACTGCGGCCCCAAAGTGTGTCTGCGGAGGTTAGGCTAGTGAAGAGAGGAAAAGAATAGTTACGATCGAGACTTCCAACGTCTAGGTTGTAATTTCTTGCTCAGTTGTCAAACCCAACAGTTTTGCATTCTCGCGATGACCGAGACTCTTGGCACTTCCAACAAGTGGGGAACTCGACCGTCAAAGAGCTTGGGTTTGATGGTAAAGCCCTTACAAGTATGTAAACACCTTACCGATGGCTCGCCGGAACAATCTTGCAGGAAAACCCATATCTAGTATGCAAAATCAATTCACGGTTCACTTCTGGGGCGTTAGAGGTAGCATAGCCTCTCCTGGGGCTGAAACAGTACGTTACGGGGGCAACACGCCCTGTATAGAAATGCGAGTGGGTGACAGCCGCCTAATTTTCGATGGCGGTACTGGATTGCGGGTTTTGGGACAAACTCTCCTGTCGCAGATGCCCGTAGAAGCTCATATATTTTTTACTCACTCTCACTGGGATCACATTCAAGGATTCCCATTTTTTGTCCCAGCTTTTATTAAGGGCAATTGTTTTCACATCTATGGGGCTGTTGCTCCTCCTCCTAATAAGGCTACTATCCAGCAGCGGCTCAACGACCAGATGCTCCACCCCAATTTTCCGGTGCCCCTGCAAATTATGGGGGCAGACCTGAAATTTAACGATATAGAAGTGGGCGAACCGCTGGAAATTGGAGATATTAAGGTGGAAACTGCTTTGTTGAACCATCCGGGGGAAGCTGTAGGCTACCGCGTGAACTGGCGGGGGTATTCGGCTGCTTACGTGACTGATACCGAACATTTGCCCGATCGTTTGGACGAAAATGTGCTGTATTTGGCTCGGGATGCTGAGGTACTGATCTACGACGCTACTTATACGGATGAGGAGTATTATGCGGAGAAGACCAGCAAGGTCGGCTGGGGACATTCGACTTGGCAGGAAGCGGTGAAGGTGGCAAAGGCTGCTAATGTCAAAAAGTTGGTGATTTTTCACCACGACCCGCTGCACAATGACGAGTTTTTAGACAAGGTGGGAGAACAAGTGGCTCAAAGGTTCCCGAACAGTTTGATGGCGCGGGAAGGTTTGTCGTTACAGTTGCTACCTCCTCATAACAACGATGTGTCTGAAGCGTCGGTGGAAGCCCCTAAAGTGTCTGTGTGATGGATTTGAGGTTGCCAGATGGTTCTGAAATCTTGAGGTCGGAAATCTAAAATTTAAGTTAGGCCTGACCTCACTCAAAGACAGACACAAGCCCCCCGGCTTAAGTCGTGGAGAACCAAAAAGTTTAGACTAAAGTTCAAGCTCCCAGATTAATCAGTGGAGTCAAATCTAAAATCTAAAATCTAAAATCTAAAATCTAAAATCGACTGGCGATCGCAATCTGGCTAAGTATGTCAAAATCTTAAGCGTGTGGGTAACTTCTTCTTGTACCGCTGCTCTGACTCCAACTTCTGTTGCCTTGGGAAACTTTGATGGTTTGCACCTAGGGCATCGACAAGTCGTGCAGCCAATTTTAAATCGATCGCCTGGGCCAAATTCTGCGACGGTTTTTGCGTCGGGGCAAAACTTGCGCTTCGTAGCTGGCAGAGATGAAAATTTGGAAAGCGAACATCCGGCGACCTGCGACAACGACTCGGCAGCACCGCCCGATCGAGCCGACAGCCTCCATAATTTCGATGGTTCGATCGGGCAGGCAACGGACTCGGCCCGCATCAGCCTCTCTGGTCGCGATTCTGATGGGGTCGATCGGCTTTACGGCACTGTGGTGACATTCGATCCGCACCCGCAAGAATTTTTTACAGGTCAACCCAAAAAACTGCTGACCCCTCTGGCAGAAAAGGTAGAATTGCTCGAAGCAATGGGCGTCGAGCAATTAGTGCTGCTGCCGTTCGATCGAGAACTGGCGGCTTTGACTGCTTCTGAGTTTGTCGAGGAAATTCTGGTGCGGCAACTGCAAGCGAGTCGAATTAGTGTGGGGGTTGATTTTCGGTTTGGACGGGGACGCGCTGGGACGGCTGTGGATTTGCAGTCGATCGCCTCGGGTTACGGTATTGATGTTGCTCTTGTACCCCTGCACAATTGCGGTGAGGGCGATCGGATCAGCAGTTCTGCAATCCGCGAAGGTCTGGCATCCGGCGACCTCAAGAGAGCGAATCAGTTGCTGGGGCGACCTTACAGTTTAGTCGGGACTGTAGTTGGGGGACAGCGGCTGGGCAGGACGATCGGATTTCCTACTGCTAATATCGAACTGCCGCCGGAAAAATTTTTGCCGCGTTTTGGCGTGTACGCGGTGCGAGTCTCGGTAAAACATGGATGGGAAAAGATGAAAGATGAAAGTTCTTCCTATCAGCGGGAAAACCCCAAATCTGTAATCCCCGACACAGCATCAAATTTATCTTTTGTCAATGGGGTGATGAATGTTGGTTGCCGCCCGACGGTAGACGGCCAGCAACCCACTGTGGAAGTTCATTTGTTAGATTGGTCTGGGGATTTGTACGGTCAAACCTTGAGCGCGAGTTTGGTAGAGTTTTTGCGGCCCGAACAAAAATTCGCTTCTCTGGATGCTCTCAAAACTCAAATTCAGGCAGATTGCGATATTGCTAGAAGCATATTAGCTGCTAAAGTCTAATAATTATGCGATCTAGAACGGGCGATCGGTTTTAAAAATGGTGCAAGATGAGTCAGACTAAATTCTAGTTGGACAAATCGGAAGTCCGCAAGGCAAAGACTCAAGATTTGGCAATCTTGATATCTTTTCGACAACTAGCAATTAACAATTAGAAATCAGGGATATGAGAGAACATATTGAGCGGCTCAAACAAAATCTAGGCAAGACTATTGTCGGCAAAGCGGATGCTATTCGCTTGGTGCTGGTAGCTGTGCTTTCGGGCGGGCACGCGCTGCTGGAAGACGTGCCGGGTGTGGGAAAAACTCTGCTGGCGAAGTCTTTGGCGCGATCGATCGCTGGCAAGTTTCAGCGGATTCAGTGCACTCCCGATTTGTTACCGACGGATATCACCGGTACTAATATTTGGAATCCTAGCAGCGGGAAGTTTGAGTTTTTGCCCGGCCCAGTTTTTGCTAATGTTTTGCTTGCCGATGAAATTAATCGGGCGACGCCGCGAACTCAGTCGGCTTTGCTGGAAGTGATGGAAGAAAAGCAGGTGACAGTAGATGGAGTTTCTCGAAATGTTCCGGCGCCGTTTTTTGTGATTGCGACTCAGAACCCGATCGAATATCAAGGTACTTTTCCGCTGCCGGAAGCGCAGATGGATCGGTTTACTTTGTCTTTGACTTTGGGCTATCCCGCTGCGTTGGAAGAGTTGCAAATGTTGGAACGGCTTTCTGATAGTTTTGCTGTTGAAGATTTGCAGCCTTGTATTTCTTTGGAAGAAGTGCAGGAATTGCGCCGTTTGTGCGCGGGTGTGAAGGTGGAAGGCTCTTTGAAACAGTATATTGTAGATTTGGTGCGATCGACGCGGGAGGATGAGGAGATTACTCTGGGGGCGAGTCCCCGGGGTGCAGTGGCTTTGCACCGGGCGTCCCAGGCTTTGGCATTTATTTCGGGGCGGGATTTTGCTACCCCGGATGATGTGAAGGATTTGGCGCCGCACGTACTTTCTCACCGGTTGATTCCGGCGGGGGGAAGGAGGGCTAAGACGATTGTCGATCGATTGTTGCGGTCTGTTCCTATTCCTTAAAAAGCATTGAGATTAATATTATCCACAGTCAGGACACGGCAATGCCGTGTCCCTACAATTAATCGGGCGATGGTGACATTTTAGGGGATATCGTGATTATTTTGGGGTAGGGAAACGGCACTGCCGTGTCCTCAGTTGCTTGTTTTATAGGGAAAAAAATTGATTTTTTTGAGGTAGGGAAACGGCATTGCCGTATCCTTTTTATATCAAATATTTTGGGTAGGGAAACGGCATTGCCGTATCCTCAATTGCCTTTTTAAATCACTCGATAGAACTTTCAAACAGCGCCACTAATTTTTTAGCTTCTAAAGTGGCATCGTGTTGTTGAGCAACTCTCTCGGCTCCGGCTTTGCCCATTTCTTCTAGCTTTTCTAAAGGTGCTTCCAATACCGCGCGCATCGCTACGGCTAATGCTTCTGCGGAACCGGGAGGAACTAACCAACCGCAAACACCGGGTTCTACGAGCTCCGGGATGCCAGCAACATAGGTGCTAATTACGGGCCGATTGAGAGCGAGGGCTTCCATAATTACGACGGGCAAACCTTCAGCAAAACTAGGCAATACCATTGCCCGCGAAGCTAAAATCTCTTGCTGAACTCGATCGCCGCTGGCCCAGCCGGTAATTTCTATATGGTTTTGCAGCCCGAGTTGCAGTATCTGCTTTTCAATATCCGAGCGCAGCGGCCCGTCTCCTACGAGTACCAACTTAAACTCTAAGCCTTGAACTGCTAGCAAGTTAGCAGCTTCTAGCAATAACAAATGACCTTTTTGTTCGCTGAGCCGGCCAATGCAAGCTAAGCGGGGTGCTGCGGGTATGGGGACATAGGGTGCAGCTAAAAATGCAGCATCTACTCCGCAGTGTATGACGTGAATTTTTGACCAAAAAGTGCGATCGCACCACCGAAAAAGCTGACTTTTACCGAAGGAACTAACTGCTGCTACAAAGGTCGATCGTTTAATTTTTTCGTCTAAGGAAAGAAGTGTCGCTTTATCGAATTCTTCAGGGCCGTGAACGGTGAAACTGTAAGTCGGGCCGCCAAGCACGCGGCACAGCATTGCGACTGTTGTCGAATTTGTCCCGAAGTGAGCGTGAACGTGTGCTGTACCGGATTCTGCAAACCAATTTAAAAGAATGCAAGCTTCTGCTAAATAAGCTAGATGCAGCAAAATCCCCCGTTCCGAGTGCCAGCCCACTTTGAACATTAACCGCACAGCTTCGATGAATCGAATCGGTCTAGTTGCGGCAACGCGCAGCAAAGCCCATGCTAACCCCTGTACACCAACTCCTAAGATTACTTTAGTCAATTCTTGCTCTAGTTTGTCGGCCTCATCAACGAGTTCTGACTCGCACGATCGGATCGAAAAACGTGCGACTTTCATGCCGCAATTTTCGACTGCTAGGACTTCTCTGCGGACAAAGCTGTGGCTGACTTTGGGATATTGGTTGACTAGATAAGCGATGTTCATGAACGGGGATAAAATTTTATGGTAAAGCTTAGATCAGTCTAGCCTTTAATCGATCGAAGTCAAGTGATTTTCTGTAAACGAGCGCTTATTGTTGTCAATCATGACTGCAACTTATCTGAATTGCTCAGTAATTCGCACTGTTGAAATACATAATTTATGGCAGCAAAAAGTTTGTCTAAATCGTCTATTAAATAAGATTTTTGGTTGAGAGTAAAAACATTAGTTTTGAGTTTGCCAAACTGCCATAATTTGCCGTTGGAAACAATGCCGAATACATCTTGTTCGGGTTTGTCATTAAGCCGTTGAGCTGCGATCGCTTCGGCTAAACATTGCGCCCATCCAGCCTCAAAATCATCTTGTTTGGCTTCTATAATTACAAAATAAGGTCGATCGAATACCAATTTACCTAAAGGAGATTTTTGAGCTAAAATATATTCAGGAAATCCGTTAAGATTAGCATCGCAGTTTAAGGCTTGGTGGCTCCACAAAATGAAGTTTTTGCGATATTGCTTCCAAACTTCTTTTAAAATCGGCACAATGATGTATTCACAAATAGCGTATTCTGAGTTGTTGACGACATTATCTTGCCTGACAATTTCTAAATCTTCTCGAAAGTAGTCAGGAATATTAAATGCAGTTTCAACAATAAAATTTGCTTCAATATAAGTGATTGTAAATTCTTTGAGAACGGCAGCGATCGTTTTATAAGCACTGAAAGGCATATCGAGATCCCCAACAAATGTTTCAGCTTAATTATAGCGGGCTAAATTAAAGCCACCTACTTGGTCAGGTGGCTGGGAAAAAATGCAAGATTACGAATTGGCTAAGCAAAGTTGTTGCCGAAGTTCTGGGGGAATCGCTTCAAAATGCTCTAACAGAAAATTCATCAAGGCGAGGTGACGCAAGTCGTGCAGTTGGGGATGGCGGTGCCTGCCTCCCCTGGTAAACCAGCGACGCACAGTAGAAAGCGATCGACAGCAAATGAGAGCTAGAGCTTCTTGCGGGACATCCCATTGTGCGTAGAATTGCTGCGGAGTCATCGCCAGTTGACAGTCAGCGTAAAGCTGAATGATTCGTTTTTCTCGATCCGTAATCGGGCGAGGGGTGAAAGAATGGTGTATCATAGAGGTGATTTTTTAATTTTGAATCGGCCAGTGCCACATTTGCGGCGCTGGCTTTTGTTTTTGGGGGCTTTGTTTTTTGGCGTGATCGCACTTGACAATCGCCTAGCTAAGCCTTAATCTAACAATATACAACTTAAAATTGTAAAATGTCAACAACTTAATCTGTGTTTTTAGATTCTGCCCTAAAGCTGAAACCAGCTACTTCGGAGACTAAATTCAGATGTTTTAGCGTGGAACGAGCTGGTGACTGTCCGTTCTCCCATTTACTTACAGTCCTCTGGTCAACC
Source organism: Microcoleus pseudofavosus SVA1_A4 (assembly GCF_036700565.1). Taxonomy (NCBI): domain Bacteria; kingdom Bacillati; phylum Cyanobacteriota; class Cyanophyceae; order Oscillatoriales; family Microcoleaceae; genus Microcoleus; species Microcoleus pseudofavosus. The sequence continues at coordinate 932 of NZ_JAUBPE010000103.1, read as the reverse complement.
CCCAACCGTTCTGCAAATTCTGCTTGTGTCAACCCCATGTGGAGACGCAATGCGTTGATGAGTTCGCCATTCCACTGCACCCGATCGCCCGCCTGCTGAACCTGAATTTTCTGGATTAACTTGCGAAATGTTACCCGTTGTGCGTCGAAATCGACTGTTTCCACCCGATATCCTGCCTCCATCCAAGCGGTAGCTTGCAGAGCGCCCTTTTTGCGGTTGCTCCACCAAGCTTGTTGAGTGCGTGCGGAAGGGGGAAGTGCGTCGTTTAGCAATGCCTCTATTTCGGCGAAGTTGAGGGTCACTTCGTCGAGATGGCGATTTTCGCGCAGATAATCTAAGAGCGACTGGTACTTGCTGCCCTCCTTCATGCGGTGTTTTGTGAGGTTTTCAGATATAGAATGCCACAAATCGGGGGATGACGGGGAGCGGATGGGAGTGGGGAGTGCGATCGGCAATTATTTATTTACCCAGACACTTCCATTGTGTCGGTTGCGTAATACTTGGAATTTTTATCAATATAAAACACAAAAAATGGCGATCGCCCTTGACTGAATGGAGGATTGGGAAAGGGCGATCGCGCGTTTAAAAAAGTGTGGGAAGCAATTAGGTCGATCAATTAAAGTCCCCTTGCGGGGAAGAGGTGAAAACTGAATCAACTGTTCAATCACCATACTAGAGGCGTGTTTCCATCCCCTTACGGGGTAAGTTGAAAGACTTGTTGAAGTCTTTGGAAAATTTTCACTCTCCAGTCTTCTAAAGAATAGCTGTCATTTTGATAAAAGTCAAGCCCTTCTCTGCAAAAAAGAGCCGGATGATTATAATCTCCCGAACTCTTTTTTGTGGTCGATACTATTGACTGTAGTTTAGACTAACCAAAGATGAGAACGGTGGCAAAAGAAGAACTAGAGCCACCGCGCTGGGAGAGAATGAGG
>NZ_JAUBPE010000102.1:0-19356 GCF_036700565.1 Microcoleus pseudofavosus SVA1_A4 | reverse complement strand
GGTTTGTGAAGTGTAGGGACACGGCAGTGCCGTGTCCCTACGGGGAAGCTCACGATAGGCGGGTGTACTTCATAAATAAGGTGCGCCGAGGCGCACCCGGAGCAACTAATAGGGCTACATCATGCCCATGCCGCCCATGCCGCCCATGCCGCCCATGCCGCCCATGCCGCCCATGCCGCCCATGCCGCCCATGCCGCCCATGTCGCCCATGTCGCCGCCGGCTTTTTTCTTCTCGGGTTTTTCGACAATCACAGCTTCAGTGGTCAGTACCATACCAGCAATGGAACCGGCATTTTGCAAAGCCGATCGCACCACCTTAGCCGGGTCAATAATTCCAGCGGCAATCATATCTTCGTACACGTCGGTGAGAGCGTTGTAGCCGATGTTCAACTCGCTCCCCCGCACTCGCTCGATCGCGATCGAACCTTCAACACCCGCATTATCAGCGATTTGACGCAAAGGTGCTTCTAAAGCTTTAGCAACCAAGTCAGCGCCAACTTGTTCTTCAGCATCTAAAGTATTTCTAATCGCCTCTATCTTGGTAATCAGGTGAATTAGCGTCGTGCCGCCTCCGGGAACGATACCTTCTTCCACAGCAGCTTTAGTGGCGTTCAAAGCGTCTTCAATGCGCAGTTTGCGGTCTTTGAGTTCGGTTTCGGTAGCCGCGCCTACTTTAATTACAGCGATACCGCCGGCGAGTTTGGCAATGCGTTCGGTCAATTTTTCCTTGTCGTAGTCGGAATCCGTCGCTTCTAGCTGCTTGCGGATTTGCTCGATCCGTTTTTGCACGTCAGCTTTGTGTTCCTCACCAGCGACAATGATGGTGTTTTCTTTGTCGATCGTAATTTTGCGGGCGGTACCGAGCATTTCTAGAGTTGCGGTATCGATGCTGAGTCCGACTTCTTCGGAAATCAATTGACCGCCGGTGAGCACGGCGATATCTTGAAGCATAGCTTTGCGCCGATCGCCAAATCCGGGAGATTTGGTTGCTGCGATGTTCAATACGCCGCGGGCTTTGTTGACTACCAGAGTTGCCAAAGCTTCGCCTTCAATATCTTCGGCGATAATTAGCAGCGGTTGACCGGTGCGGGCGATTTTTTCGAGAACTGGAATTAGTTCTTGAATGGAGCTAATTTTTTTGTCGGTAATCAGGATGCGAGCGTTTTCGTACTCAACTTCCATGCGCTCGCCGTTGGTGACGAAATACGGAGAAAGATATCCGCGATCGTACTGCATCCCTTCGACTACTTCCAATTCTGTTGTCAGAGATTTCGACTCTTCAACAGTAATTACGCCGTCTTTCGTAACTTTTTCCATTGCTTGAGCAATCATGGCGCCGACTTCTTCGTCGTTACCGGCGGAGACAGTGGCGACTTGAGCAATGGCGCTTCCTTCGACGGGTTTCGCCAATTTTGCGATTTCCAGTACCAAATGGGCGATCGTTTTTTCAATACCCCGGCGCAGCGCGACTGGATTCGCGCCAGCAGCGACATTCTTCAAACCTTCGCGAATGAGGGATTGAGCTATAACCGTGGCGGTTGTAGTGCCGTCGCCTGCGATATCTTTAGTTTTGGAGGCGACTTCTTGAATTAAGCGAGCGCCGGCATTTTCCAGGGGGTCTTCGAGTTCGATTTCCCTAGCAACGGTGATACCGTCGTTAACGATTTGGGGAGCGCCGTATTTCTTTTCCAATAGGACGTTCCGGCCTTTCGGGCCCAAGGTGATGCGAACTGCATCGGCGAGTTGATTTACCCCGCGTTCGAGGGCCCGCCGAGATTTGTCGCCAAATGCAACTATTTTGGTCATGTTTGTCTCCGATCGCTTACATTAGCAAATTTAGCACTCTCTGAGGCTGAGTGCTAAGCCGATCGATTTTAGATTGTAGCGCGCCCCAGCGGTGCGGGGGGTTGCGGGGGCGGATGGGAGATTTGGGCGATCGTTCCGGGTGGGTAGGGACACGGCACTGCCGTGTCCTCACAGATATCCTGTCCCCGCAGATATCGTGTCCCCGCAGATATCGTGTGCCCACAGATATAATGTGGTTTGTGACATATCGATCGAATTTTGGTTCGGCCCCAAACCCAACTTTTATGGCGCGTCATCCCTAAGCAGAATTTTTATTCAAAAATTTCTTAACTTCGGCCTTCGATCATCTACCGTCGGATAGAGCTTATATTTTTTTCTGCCTTCTATCTTCTGATTAATACCTTCTTCCTTTCCTCAATCTCAAATTACCCCTAACACATGGCTCGTTATTCTCGACTGCAAAAACTCGGCTCTTATATGCGCCCGCACTGGAAACCCACATTCTGGGGCATTTTTTCGCTGTTAGTTGTCAATGCTGTGGGAGTTTACATTCCCCTGCTGATTCGGAATTCAGTTGACACTCTCCAAATTGCGACTAAATTTGACCAAGTTTTCAACTACGTGGCACTAATTCTGATCCTCGCCTCAATTATGTGGGTCATTCGGATGGTGTCGCGGATTTTGCTGTTTGGCGTGGGGCGTCAAGTCGAATTTGACCTCAAACAGCAAATATTTAATCATTTATTAACATTAGAACCGTCTTATTTTGCTGCCAATACGGTAGGGGATTTAATTAACCGCGCTACTTCCGATTTGGACAATATTCGCCGCTTGGTGGGGTTTGCGGTGCTGAGTTTGGCGAATACAGCCTTTGCTTATGCTTTGACTTTGCCGGTGATGCTGGGGATTGATGTACGGTTGACGCTGTTGGCGATCGCAGTTTATCCTTTCATGCTAGTTTTGGTGCAGTTATTTAGCGACAAACTTCGCATCCAACAGTTAGCCGTGCAAGAGGAACTGTCAGCGATGAGCGATTTAATTCAGGAAGATATGAGCGGGATTTCCGTAATTAAAATCTACGCTCAAGAAGAAAACGAACGCCGAGCTTTTCGCAATTCCAACGCACAGTTGCTATCAGCCAACTTGGAATTAGCAAAAACTAGAAACTTTATTTTTCCGCTGCTGGGCGGTTTGGCAAGCGTCAGTTTGTTGGTGCTGCTTTCTGCCGGTGGCGGGGCAATTGCTAAGGGAGAAATTAGCATTGGCGATTTTGTGGCATTGCTGATTTATGTCGAGCGTTTGGTGTTTCCGACGGCTCTGTTGGGTTTCACAATTACTGCTTACCAGCGGGGAGAAGTGAGTGTCGATCGCATCGAATCAATTCTGACTGTGGAACCGCAAATTAAGGATGCTGTCGGTGCAGTTGAACTGCCAACTCCAGTAATCGGCGAGATTGTCGCCCGCCACTTAAATTATACTTATCCCGGCGCTAAGACACCCGCGCTTAAAGATGTTAATTTTACCATAAAACCGGGAGAAACTGTCGCAATTGTCGGGGCGATAGGCTCGGGAAAATCAACTTTAGCTAATGCGCTGCCGCGTTTGCTAGATATCGCTCCTGGTCAGTTATTTGTAGACGAACAGGATATTACCAAGGTGAAGTTGACCCAATTGCGCGGGGCGATCGCCTACGTTCCCCAAGAAAGTTTTCTGTTCGGCACCACCATCAAGAATAACATCCGCTACGGCAATCCTTTAGCAGAACAGCCGGAGGTTGAAGCGGCGGCAAAACAAGCGCAAATTAACGCCGAAATCCTCAATTTTCCGCAGCAGTACAAAACAGTTGTGGGCGAGCGCGGCATTACTTTATCCGGCGGACAGCGGCAGCGGACAGCACTTGCCCGCGCTTTGTTAGTTGACGCTCCCGTGCTGATTTTAGATGACGCTCTTTCCAGCGTTGACAATCAAACTGCTACCGACATTTTGCAGAATTTGGCAACGGGAACCGATCGCAAAACGGTGATTTTTATCTCGCATCAAATGTCGGCGGCGGCCAGTGCCGATCGCATTTTTGTGATGGAGAAGGGAGAAATAGTTCAGAGCGGCACTCACGCAGAATTGGTAGGGCAAACAGGGCTTTATCAGTATTTGTGGAACCAGCAAAAATTAGAGGAATTGCTGCACTGAACCTTGGCGATCGTGTCAAACTGTTTTGCAGTCATGACTTGAGTCATTTCAAGCTTTTAAAAATTCTGGCAGCACAGAAGCAGGCAGCTCATTCAATTGACCCGATCGCACAAATTCAGCATAAGTATCAGCCTCTATTGCCTGCAAGTCCCCTTCGAGTTTGTCGATAGTCATCTGCCGCAGTTCAGGAGATCGATCGTACATTTGGTTGATTTCTGCTTGCAGCAAGTTTAATTTTTCTTCAAGCTGACTTACGAGATGATTGGAAAACTCAGGCTCGATTTTACGATCGCCCGATACTTCAGATAGATGCTTGAGAACCCGATTGAGAGCAACACGTTGGGCGATCGCCTCCAGATACTCCTGGCGCAACTCCTGGTTGCTCAACAACCCCAATTTTTCCAGCAGCGCCTTGGTGGTTAAACCTTGTACTAGCAGCGTAAATAAAACTACCCCAAACACGATCGCAATAATTTTTGGTCGATCGGGGAAAACATCCGGCACGCTCAAAGCTAAAGCAATCGAGACAGAACCCCGCAATCCTCCCCACCAAATCACAGTTCTATCGGCTAATGAAATTTCTGATTTTACCAACCTATTACTCAACCATCCTAAACCAAAAATAGCGATCGCTCGTGTCACAAACATCGCCGCCACAGTTATGCCAATGACTCCTAAATTCGCTCCCAAACCAGCAAAACTAATTCGATCGCCAATCAGCAGGAACATGATCGAATTTACAAAAAACGCCACAAAATCCCAAAATTGTGTTACCGCCAGTCTGGTACTCGGTTGCATACCGATACGAGAGCCGAAATTTCCAAATATCAAGCCCATCACCACCACACCAATCACCCCAGAACCACCCAATTCCTCAACAATTATATAAGTGCCGTAGGCTGAAACTAAGGTTAACGATTGCTCCACCAAAGGTAAATCAAACCGTTGGGTTAGATAGGAGATACCAAAACCGATCGCACTCCCGACAGTAATCCCAATTCCCACAAAAGCTAAGAAACGCCCCACCAGAAATGGGATGCCAACTTCATCCGTCCCTAAAGAAAATCCCACCAAAAAACTAAAGGCAACAACAGCAATGCCATCATTAAATAAACTCTCTCCCTCCACCAGCAAAGCTAGGCGTTTTTCAACTCCCAGTTCCCGGAACAATGCAATAACTGAAACAGGATCTGTAGCAGATATACTAGCTCCTACCAAAAGAGCGATTCCTAAAGAAACTCCAGCTATTTGGTTGAGAGCAAAAGCCACGCCAGCAACGGAAATAACAACACCCAAAACCGCATAAAGAGCGATCGGCACTAAATCCCGCTTGAGTTTAGACCATTCCAGATTCCAAGCAGCTTCAAACAAAAGAGGCGGCAAAAAAATCAACAGAATCAGTTCGGGCGAGAGCGACACCAATCGCACATCTATAAAAGCCAAACCCAACCCGACAATTACTAAAAGCAGCGTGTAGGGAATTTGGCGCAACCAGCCCCATAGTTGCGGCAGTATCGCCACACTTAAGGAAACTAATAGCACTAAAAGAAATTTCTTCAGATTGCCCTCGATAGTCGCTTCGTGAATTAGAGTTTCTGGGGTCATACAATTAGGGATAAAATAGTTAAAATTTCGGTTTCGATCGGGACTTATTCAGCGTCGATCGCCGCACTTCTTCAACTTGGCTGACTTGAAAAATTAGGGTAAATTTTTGACCCATTTCTTTTTCGACAAATTCTTCTAAAAGCTGCACTTGTTTCGGTGTCAAAGCTTCGCTGCTGCGAACACTCAGACGAACTTCCGGCGGTTTCGCCAACCAGTTAGTATCAGTGGCAATCAGTTCCACCCGTTGAAAAGTAATAGTTCGGTTAAGCAACGCCCGCTTCAGACTGGCTTCGAGTTGCGCTTGCTCGATCAATTCCGCAAAACTCACGCCCAGAGGAATTACAAGTATAGCCGTCAATGCTAGCGCCCAAAAGAGGGCTTTACGGGCGCGATGCAGGGGGGTGTAGCCGGCCATCAAAAAGGTTAGCATACAGGAGAGAGTAATCCCCAGCAAATTAGTAAGATACAGGAGGCTGGCTCCCAAACTGAGCGACCAATTAGCTTGAGACAAGCCTAAACCTATAACACAAATTGGTGGCATCAGAGCCACCGCGATCGCAGTTCCCGCCAGAGTAGCAGAAACTTTGGGCTGAACTTTCGCATAGCCACTGATTCCCCCAGCGGCGATCGCAATTCCTAAGTCTAGTAATGTAGGTTTAGAACGAGCTAGAACTTCGCTCCCAAAGTCGGGAATTTGTACCAAAGCTCCCAAAAAACAAGCTAGAAAAATTGCTAGCACCGTTCCGACTGCTAATGCAATTAAACCTTTGCGGAAGAGGAGAACGTTACCTTCTACCGCTCCAAATGCTAACCCTCGGATTGGCAACATCAGAGGCGCGACGATCATAGCACCGATAATGACGGCCGCACTGTTGGCAAGCAGTCCAAAGGTGGCAATTATACAGGAGCCGAGAATTAAAACAAGATAGTCAATATCTAGGATTGATTCTTCCAACAAGTCAACTCGTATTTGCTTTAAATGCTGTGGATCGATCCTGCTCCTGGTGAAATATTTAAGACGGTCTCGAATATTGTTGAGCAAAATAATCTCCTTAAGTCAGGGGTTGGTATCCCTATGTAGGTGCGGTCAGTCGATTTTAGATTTGAGATTTGAGATTTGAGATTTACTCCACAAATTTTAGATTTTAGATTCTAGATTCTAGATTTTAGATTTACTCTACAGATGAATCTAGGAGCTTGAACTAGGGTCTAAAATTTGGGGCTGCTCACGACAAGAGTCGGGGGATTGTATCCCTGTGCAGGTGAAGTCAAAAGAATCAAAATCCCAGCCAGCAAGTTTTCGAGGATGTCCCGGAACTCTAAAGCAATTGCCGCGCCACTAATACCCAGCAGTTGCATCAAATCCCCTGCCTTGAATGACAAGATCGCGATGAATAACGCGATCGGCAATAATTGATTTATAATCAAGATATCTACTCCAACCCAATAATACCGAATCATGCTCGCAGAAGCAAACGCGACACTTTGGCCTAGTCTAATTACTGTTTCAGCATTAATTCTCTACTTCGTTGTTACCATCAACGTCGGCAGAGCTAGATTCAAACACAAAGTTTCTCCCCCGCAGGTGACAGGAAACCCAGACTTTGAGCGAGTGTTGCGAGTTCAGCAAAATACCTTAGAGCAAATGATTCTATTTTTGCCCTCGCTGTGGCTGTTCTCGCAATTTATCAGCCCAATTTGGGGCGCTGCTATCGGCGCAGTTTGGATAATTGGACGCATTTTGTATGCTTGGGGTTACTATCAAGCTGCCGAAAAAAGAGCTGCTGGATTTGGCATTAGTTCCTTAGCTATTTTAGCTTTGCTTGGTGGTTCCCTAACTGGCATAATTATGTCGCTGCTGAAGGTTTCGTCCTAACTAATATTATTAGGGTGCGCCGCGCGCACCTTACGCGGTAAATCGAATTCTTTCAATCACGTTCAGGAGTCAATATGTCAGAAACCAACAAACCCGTATTTGAAATTAACCAGCACCTTTTTCAGCAGCTTGTCGAGTGGCAAGAAAAACTTGAACGAGAAGATGAATTAGCAAGCGAGTCAGAAAACGAGAAACCAACTGAGGTAAAAACTCCTCCCGACAGTGATGAACAGCATTTTCAAACAGATAATTCCTAGCTGGTGGCTAGCAGCATCTTTTGGATTTCCGGCTGCTGTCTCGGCTCAATCGCTCACACCCAGCCAAATTCAGCAAGTCAATAGCGGTTTGTTTCGTTCTAACTCTCAAGATTTCTTTCAGCAAGGAAATCGCCAACTGGAAAGAGAAATCGCAACTTTGTTGCAAAAAAATGTCACTTCTGAAGGTCAGATTCTGGAGATTGATGAAAAATTGCGCTCTCAGCTTTGTAGGCAAGAATTAAAAATATCTTCGCGCAATTTTGATACAATAAGTGCTGCTCAGATTGCCAGTGTTAATGCACAACTGAAAGAGATTTGCAGGGAAAACTAAAATCTAAAGGAGGTAAAAATTAAAAGTTTCGTGTTAATGGATAAAGAAGCAATGACCAAATTGAAACTAGCAATGCTGGAAGCGGAAACGGTGGCTCAATTGGCTGCCATCATTATTGATTATACTCATGAGGAAATGATGCTAGTTTTTTCTGAGCTAGAATGGGAACAACAGGCTAGAATTAAGGATATTTGGAAGACAGTTTGAGGACTTGCACATCTATAAAGTCGCAGATCCCGGTGCCGGACACGGCATTGCCGTGTCCCTACCGATATCGCGTACAATCAATCTATATCTAGCCCTAATTTTTAGCAAGCGATTCGAGGCATAATTGCCGGAAATGATCGCCCCGCTGCTCGAAGTTTTGGTATTGATCGAAGCTAGCACAAGCTGGCGAAAGCAGCACTACTTTAGCATGATTTTGTTTGCCTAATTCTGCGGCTCTCGGAATTGCTCTTTCCATTGTTTCGACTATTTCCCAAGCGTTGTAATTTGCTTGTTCGAGCCGATCGCCAAAAAGACTCGCTGCATCTCCAATTAACAGCACCGCAGCAGCTTTCGCCTTGATTGTATCAATCCATGCGCGATCGTCCCCTTCTTTGGGATCGCCGCCCGCAATTAAAATCGCCGGTGCGCTAACAGAAGCCAACCCGACTTGGGCGGCGTCGTAATTAGTAGCTTTGCTGTCGTTGATGAAATCTATGCCTTCCCAAGTGCAGATGTGTTCGAGGCGGTGCGAAACTCCGGGGAATTTAGCGATCGCCCGGGCGATCGCACTTTTATCTATCCCCGCCAAATTAGCAGCCGCCACCGCCATTAACAAATTCTGCAAATTGTGTTCTCCCACCATCCGCAAAGAATCAGCAGGCAGAATTTTCTCGCTTTGAGCTATTACCCAACCGTTTTCGATGTACGCTCCAAAAGTGCGATCGCCCAACAGTTCTTTTTCACCTTTCACACTCGTCCAACACGCATCCGGCCAAACGTCAACTCCTTGCTGGCGCAAATAAGGATCGTCGCCGTTGATTACTTGCAATTCAGACTTTTTCAGCAAATGCGCTTTAATGTTGTAGTAATTTTCCAAAGTTTTGTGGCGGCTGAGGTGATCCGGCGTCAAAGTCGTCAAAACTCCGATTCGCGGCGCTACAAACGGCGAGGATTCTATCTGATAGCTGCTGATTTCTGCGATTACCCAATCCGGCTGTTTTTCAGCTAAAGCTAATTCGCACGCAGCATAGCCAATATTGCCGCAAGCGGGAGCGTAAAGCCCGGCCTCTTCAAAAATAGCAGCAATTAAAGCAGTAGTAGTAGTTTTGCCGTTAGTCCCGGTAATTCCCACCCAAGGAGATTTCAGGTAACGCCACGCGAGAGCCATTTCTCCGATTGTTTCAATGCCTAACTCTCTGGCGCGCACTAATGCTGGACTGTCCCAGGGAACGCCCGGACTTACTACTATTAATTCTATAGATTCGACTGGTTCAAAAGATTTACCTAACTCAACATTAATTCCTTCGTTAGCAAATTCCTGTTGCTGTTCTAGCAAGTTTGGGGAAGATGAGCGATCGCTCAGCGTTACTTCCCATCCTTCGCGTTTTAGCAGTCTGGCGGCGGCAATTCCTGATTTTCCTAGTCCAATGATATGAGCGATCGGCATAAGTTGTGTGTGTGATGGAGCGAACTTCCCTGGTTTTATAAGTTTATATCTTAACCTTCCATTGGTTTTTGGCTATTGGCCATTTTGCTTATTTTTTAAGAGAGCGATCGAACTCTGCTGAGAGGCGGGCGGTTTCGCAAGAATTCTAATAGATTTACTCTTTGTCTATGCCTAGCTATCTTTAATAATGGGGATTTTTAAGGATTGCGTCTCTCAAGTTCTTCTATCCGATCTCCCAAGCGGACAATCTCTCTTGCTATACGCTTGTTTACCTCACCTTGCAGTAATAAAAACACAAAGAAGGTAAAAAAGAAAGTAAAAACGAAAGACCCATCGCCCGATCGCTGATATGTTACAACCATTAACCCGCAGAAAATGAGGAAACTTATCATGTTCCAGTAAGGCGAGGAGGTCATGGTAGAATATTTTACAATTTGCTGAAAAAACTGCCTGTCATTCATATTTCAGATTCTTGGTTTATGTGTTATAAAAACAGCCGTATCGATCGCACCCTTCAAGAATAGCCTAACTAAAGACTCCACTAAGAAAACCAGGAATTACGCTACGCAAAAAATTGTCATTCTCAGCTTTAGCATTGGCCATAGCCCACGCTCAGGATGACAGAATATCGTTAAGCTAAAAATCAGTTAAATTGCACTTCAAAAATGTTGAAACTCTTGTGGTGGGCCGGAGTGCCCGCCCTACATACAATTTAATTCTAACTTTTGACGATCGCCCCAAAGTCAGCCAACACCCGCGCATGATTCCGCAGCAAACCCAGTAAATTCAACCGATTTTGCTTAATTTCCGGGTCAGAATCCATCACCAAAACGCTTTCTGGCCCGTCGAAAAAGTTGCTGACAGTCGGAGCAATCTCAGTCAAGCTATCTACTAATTGCTGGTAATCGCGAGTTTGTTTGGATAGCAGCGTTTGCGGCACTAACTGCACGACTGCATCATAGAAAGCTTGTTCAGACGATTTTTGAAATAACTCTGGTTTCACCGCATTTTTCGGTTCCAATTCAACTTTATCCAAATCTCCTTGAGCCGCCAAACGAGTTGAACGGTTGACTGTTTCGTAAATCAGATCCAATGTATTGTCATTGCGGATTTGTTGTAGGAAAAGCGCTCTTTCGAGTGCGTCTAACAAATCTCTTAATGCTCGTTCCGTATATTCTGGGTCATTTTCTCCCAAAACTGCATTCACCACATCGTAATCTAATTGCCCTTCTTCTTGCAGCAAAGTGCGAATTCTTTGCAGGAAAAACTCGGATAATTGTGATAGTAATTCTGGCGATGTTTCGGGGCGAATAGCTGTAAATTCTGCAACAACTTCTGCGAGTAACTTGTGCAAATTGATTTGCAACTCAGCCGTCCAAATAATGTCAATTATCGCATTTGCTGCGCGGCGCAGGGCAAAAGGATCGGATGAACCTGTCGGCAACATTCCCAAGCCGAAGATGCTGACTAATGTATCTAATTTGTCGGCGATTCCGACAATTTGACCTGTCAGAGTTTGCGGCAAATTGTCGCCAGCACCTTTGGGCAAATAATGTTCAAAAATTGCTGTGGCTACTGCTTCCGGTTCGCCGCTTGCTAAGGCGTATTTCTGCCCCATGATTCCTTGCATTTCGGGAAGTTCGTAAACCATTTGGGTTACGAGGTCGGCTTTGCAAAGTAAGGCTGCTCTTGCTATGTAAGCTTGTTCTTCGTCTGTAATTTGCAGTTGATTGACAATTAAACTGGCAATTTTGCACAGCCGATCGACCTTTGCGCGTACTGTCCCCAAATCTTCCTGGAAAGTAACTTTTTCCAACTTGGGCAAATAATCCTCTAGAGGCTTTACCAAGTCTGCTTTGTAGAAAAACTGACCGTCTGCCAATCTCGCCCGCACTACTCGCTCGTTACCGGCGGCAATAATCGCCGCTTTAGCGGGGTCGCCGTTGGAAATTGTAATAAAATAGGGCAGAAGTTCTGGAAAATCTGGGCTTTTGAGGATGGGAAAATACCGCTGGTTTGTAACAATAATTGTGGTGATTACTTCCGGCGGCAAGATCAAAAATTCCTCGTCAAATTTGCCGACAACTGCGTTCGGCCATTCTACTAAGTCGGTGACTTCTTCTAACAAATCTTCGGTAATCTCGGCGTAACCGCCTTGTTTTGTTGCTGCGGCTTCTACTTGTGCTTTAATTTGAGTTTTGCGCTTGGTTCGATCGACCTCCACGCAAGCAGCCCGCAGACACTCGACATAATCCTCAGCTTGCGGAATCGAGACCCCCCCCGTCCCCCCCTTGCCAAGGGGGGGTGTAGGAAGCGATGTCTCCCCCTTGCCAAGGGGGGGTGTAGGGGGGGTGTACAACACCCGGTGTCCTTGGGAAATTCGATCGCTCTTAACAGTATCCGAACCGCTCACCAATGTAATTGGCAGTACAGTATCATCCAACAGTGCCACCATCGATCGAATCGGGCGCGGAAACTTCAAATCTCCGTCTGCCCACCGCATAAATCTTTTGCCTTCTAACTTATTAATCCACTGCGGCACAAGTTCTGCCAAAATATCCGCACTCATCCGCCCCGGAATCTTTTTGAGCACAAACACAAAATCGCCTTTATCAGTAGCGCGAACTTCCAAAGCATCAATTTCTACGCCCTGCTTTTTCGCAAAACCTTCGGCTGCTTTCGTCGGTTTGCCATCTTTAAAAGCCGAACTTGCGGGCGGCCCTTTTACCTCTTCTTCTCTATCTAATTGCTGAACTGGCAGTCCTTTCACCAGAACGGCCAAACGCCTCGGAGTAGCGTATACATTAATTGAGTCATTTGTCAAGGATTGTTCTGCCAGACTTGCAGGTACAAGCCGCTGCCACTGCTCGGCGCTGCCTTTGACAAAAGAGGCGGGCAATTCTTCCGTACCGAGTTCTAATAAAAAGTTAGCCATATAACAGTTTTAGGTGTTTGTGTCAATAGGCAATTAATCTGCCCGTTCAATCATTACAAAAGTTACCGATCGCCAGTTAAAAAAAACCTGCAATTGCGATCGCGATAACCCAAATACAGAATTATTTTAGCGATGCGCTAGTCCTATTAGATCCAAAAAAGAATCAAATGATCAGCATACCACGTAAAATCGGGGGTGAAAGACAAATAGCTCAACAGCTCATGACCTTGGCGGAAAGACTGGCACAAGATTGGAAGTCGCGACTTGAACAAGATTGCCCGGATGAGAGTTCTAGCACTCGCGAGAGCGTTGTCCGCTGGCTGTTGGGAGACAGGCCAGAAAGATTTGACACTCTTGCTCCGGCTCAGCTAACCGTCGCCTCCGGCGCGATCGACTTTTTATATCGAATTTTGCTTTCTCGGTATCTGGGAGTACCGCCAGAAAAAGCTTACCGCAACTTGATCGGGCGGCTCGGCGGTTTAGTGGTGCTCCGGCAAAAAATCCAAGCGTGGGTTTCCCTGAGTCGCGACAGACAGCGGAGTGCGGTGGAGGTACTGCAAGAAGTGATTCAGGAAATGCTCAATTCCGATCGCTACCTGCTTTCTCAAGTCGCCTGGATTGCCGAATGCACCTCAGACAGACGCCTGCGAAATGCTTTGCTGCTAGCAAGCGTCGAAGAATACTGTTTGCGGCCGATCCGCAACCAGCCGCTGCTGGTGTACCGTTTTGTCAACTACCTGCGGCGTTCCCAGCGGGGCGGGTTGACGCAAGTGCCTGCGGGAGACTGGGTGCGGCTGGTGTCTGAACAGGTTCTACCCGACGATACAGACGAACCGCTCAGCCTGCTAGACGAACAGGCGATGTCCGAGTATCGAGAAAATCAAGCTTGGGAAGAGCAGCAAACTCAACGGCAGATTGTCCAACAAGAATTTGAGAATTACTTGGCCGCTGAAGTCGATCCGCTGGCTTCCCGGTGGCTGCAGCTTTACCTGCAAGGCCGTTCCCAAGAGGCAATTGCCGAGGATTTGAACGTTCCGGTCAAGCAAATTTACCGCTTGCGAGAAAAAGTCAGTTACCACGCGATTCGGGTTTTTGCGGTCAAACAATCACCCGAATTAGTCGCCAACTGGCTGGAAACTTCGCTCCAAGAACACAGTTTGGGCTTGACTCCCGCTCAGTGGCAGCAATATTTACAAGACCTCACGCCGGTGCAGCGGCAGTTGCTAGAATCGCTGAAAGCAGGGAAAAGTGTAGAGACGATCGCATCGGAATTAAAGCTGAAAACCAATCAAGTCATCGGCGAGTGGAGCAAACTCTATTTAGCAGCTCAATCTCTCCGCAACGAGCGATCGCCCGTCGAAGGTTAAAGGCAAGGCAATTAATGGCGATCGCTGCTGCGTAGGATAAGATACTAGCAGCGCGATCGACTTTTCAGGATTTTTTAACAATCCTAAATTAAGCGGTTGCCCGTAAATCATAGGTTGGGGTGCATTTGTAATACTTGCGCATTAAAGACATAATTCTGTCGTTGCCATGCACGGGGCTCTATCTCGCGCGATCGATGATAGTTGGTCGAGAGTGCGCCAGTCATCATCTAGTTGTCAATCTTTTGGTAGAATTTGAGGCTGCAATACAGAAGGGAGAAAATTCTGGGACTAAGGATTTTTATTTAATAAAAGCTTCCGGTTGTTAGATTAATTCCTCCGTCAGGGAAGTTGCAGCGTTAAATTTTCTCGCATCAGGTTGGTGCGTCGCGCTCGCTCGCGCTTCCGACTACAAAGCAGCTAATGGTACATACATCTTCCACAGACTCCGCAGCTACAATGGACTCCGATCGAATATTTCAACTAATCGACACAGTTGTCCCCTTTGAAGCTTGCCTTTACTATCAAGTTTTGCCTCTATCTTTAGAAGGTAATCTGTTTAAATTGGGCGTAGTCGATGCGCAAGATGACTCCGCCTTGGACTACGTGCAGCGGATTTTAGCTTACATGAATTGCTCAGTCACAACAGAGGCAATTGCCTCGGAAACTCAGCGCTCGATGCTCTCAGCTTACTTGCTCCACGGGAGCCAGCTCAGAACACCCAGCCAGACAGAAACCGCAGCAGCCCCAACACCCAAAAGTCCCGCACCAAAAACTTTAGGCCCCAAAGCAGAAACGCTGCTGTCTGCGCCTGAACCCTCCATTCCCGCTCGCGAGCGGTTTAAACCTGCTGTCGCTGAGGTTTCCCTGATGCCGGCAGAGCTATCGGTTTTGGATGTCGAGGCCTTGCACTTGTCAAGCCCTGTCGAATTTTTGGCAACTTTGCCCGCACCCCAACTGCTGCAAGAATTGCTCGGTAGAGTGCTGCGAGAGGGTATCGGCCGCTTGTTTTTTGAGCGGCACCAGTCGCAAGGCCGGATTCTTTGGAGTCAAGACGGCGTTTTGAAATCGATGCTCGAAGGTATCGATATCGTCCTGTTCCAAGAGGTCATCGACGAGTTGAAGCGGCTGACAGATATGCCTGTTTGTCCGGTGGAACAGCCCAAACAAGTCGAAGTTGAACGCATATATCAAAACACTCATTTGCTGTTGCGCTTGCGGGTAATGGCGGTGGGCGGCAAGGAAGAAGCCACGCTGCAAGTGTTGCGGGGGGCAGCTTTGAGGTTTTACCAGCAGCAGCAGTTGTCTACTTTGAGTCGGGATGCGCTGCGGCTGGCCGAAGAATTGCAGCGCAAAGTGAATCAAATTCGCGATCGAACTCGGCTTTCTCCTTTGCCTTTAGAGGGGTTGCCCGCTTTGGAACAAGTGATTAGAAGTCTTGACGACCAAATTGAAGCTTTGATGCACGAAAAAAATCCCGATCACTAATAGCCGATCGATTTGAGATTTGAGATTTGAGATTTGAGATTGAAGCCATTTGCCTCCTGTGGGGGCGGGTTTACGAAATTTTGGGTTTTAGGCAATTATTGTCGGTGAAACCCCCCCTACAGAACTTGACATTTTACTAGATATCATCCGTGCTCGAAAACATCCTTGTACTGCAATAAATCCAAACTTACAAAAACCGGCAAACACTGAAAACATTGCTGTGCAATTTCCCAGCGTTCTTCTCGCTGCAACATAGCAGTCAACTTTTGTTTAGCGCTCAGCAAATAGCGGACATCGTTAGCAGCGTAGCTCAGTTGCTCGTCTGAAAGATTCTCCGAATTTCCCCAGTCGGAACTTTGAGAAGTTTTGTTTAGTTCTACTTTTTCCAATTCTTGGATTAAGTCTTTAAGTCCGTGTCTGTTGGTGTAAGTTCTGGCTAATTTGCTCGCTATTTTAGTGCAGAAAATCGGCGAAATGTCAATATCTAAATTGTAACGCATCGTTGCCAGATCGAAGCGCGCAAAGTGAAATACCTTCTCAATATTTTCAGCTTCCATGAGCTTTTTTAAATTCGGCGCCGCAGTCTGGCCTTTAGCAATCCGCACCGCCGCAACTTTACCTTGCCGATCGCACAACTGAACCAAACACAAGCGATCGCGCCACGGTAGCAAACCCATTGTTTCCGTATCAACGGCGATCGCCTCCGCTGTCAAATAGTAAGATAAGAGAGAATCGGGAAGATCGCGATCACACACTTGAAAATCTGCAAATTCCATTATTAGTAATTGTTGACTGTTGACTGTTGGCTGTTGACTGTTGACTGCCTTCTTCCTTCTTCCCTCTTCCTTCTTCCTGACATCCGTTACATCCGTTACATCCGTTACAAAATCCGTTGCCGAACTTCCTTCTTCCTTCAATTTATCGGCTGCGAACAAAAAGCTGAGTAAAATAATACTCGCCTTTGGCATTTTTTGCAACCCCAATACCGGTCAAATTAAACTGACCTTCCATATTCTTGCGGTGGCCCTCACTTTTAATCCAACCCTCAACAGCATTGCGTACGGGGTCGCTGTAGCCGAAATTGTAAGCAACATTTTCAGCTACACTTTGATAAGGAATAGTAATTGCTTTCGCCCGCCCTTCAAATCCATCGTGGCTGAAACGTACTTTACCGTTAGCCATATTTTGGCTGTGAATTCTTGCTAGCTGAGTGATTCGCGGATCGATATTCAGCGGCGGCAACTTTTTAGATGCTCGGTATTGATTTATCTGTTGGTTAACCGCTTTTTCTAAGTCAGTAATAGCACTCGAAGCAACATTAGTATTCATGGGAGTTTGTGGCAGCGATCGCGCAGGAATAAACGTGTCACACTTAGGCAGGATTGTCAACAATCCCAAGCACATCAAAATCAAAGGTTTGGACATGAAATCCAACTAAAAATAAAGTTAATTGTTACCATTAGTGTCACCTTAATGCCAAAAGTAGTATGAGTATACCGTCTGAGGATGAGCCTCTCGATCCCCCTAAATCCCCCTTTATAAGGGGGATTTTGAACGCTTCCACTCCCCCCCTTATTAAGGGGGCTTGGGGGGATCTAGACTTCGATACAAACGAGAGATACAAAGGATTTTAGTCTTAAGTTGACACCAATTAATTGTTACCGATTCCTACAGAGCGATCGCCCACAATTCCGCTAAACTAGATATTCAGAACCTTCGCCACAGTGTTCACGTCTTTGTCGCCCCGTCCCGAACAGTTAAGCACAATGCGCGGATTGCCTGTTAGCTGCGGGCACAGAGTCTCTAAATAGGCGATCGCGTGAGCAGTTTCCAAAGCCGGAATAATCCCCTCCAACTGCGAAAGCCGCTGAAATGCTCCCAGCGCTTCTGCATCAGTTACGCTATAATATTCAGCTCTGCCCGCATCCTTCAAATAACTGTGTTCCGGCCCCACACCCGGATAATCCAAACCCGCACTAATCGAATGCGGCTCGATTACTTGACCCTCATTATCTTGCAGCAAATAACTCATCGCCCCGTGCAGAACTCCCACACTTCCCTTAGTCAAAGTAGCAGCGTGTTTATCAGTATCCACACCTTCGCCCGCCGCTTCAACACCAATTAACCTCACAGTTTCTTCCCCGACAAACTCGTGGAAAAGACCGATTGCATTAGAACCGCCGCCGACGCAAGCTAATAAAATATCCGGCAAACCAGCCCACTTTTCCTGACACTGAACCCGCGTTTCTTGACCGATTACCGCATGGAAATCGCGCACCATCATCGGGTAAGGATGCGGCCCCGCTACGGAACCGAGAATGTAATGAGTTGTTTCGACATTTGTCACCCAATCGCGAATCGCTTCGGAAGTCGCATCTTTCAGCGTTCCCGTACCAGCAGCCACCGGCCGCACTTCGGCACCCATCAAGCGCATTCTAAACACATTTAAAGCCTGTCTTTCCATGTCGTGAACGCCCATGTAGACAACGCATTCTATCCCGAAACGAGCGCAAACTGTGGCGGTAGCAACACCGTGCTGGCCGGCACCAGTTTCAGCAATTACCCGCTGTTTGCCCATGCGTTTTGCGAGCAATGCTTGAGCTAAAGCATTGTTAATTTTGTGAGCACCGGTGTGGTTTAAATCTTCGCGTTTGAGGTAAATTTGCGGGCCGGTTCCGTCTGGTTTAGCGTAGTGCTCTGTGAGGCGTTCGGCAAAATACAAAGGGCTGGGGCGGCCGACATAATCTTTGAGCAATTGTTGGAGTTGCTGTTGAAATTCGGGTTCGCTGCGGTATTTGTGGAAAGCGGCTTCTAGTTCAAATAAAGCCGGCATCAGGGTTTCGGGGACGTATTTGCCGCCGAATTTGCCAAATCTGCCGAGGGAGTCGGGGCGTTGGGCTGTGGTTTCGGTGGTGAGACGCAGGGGTGTGACTGTCATTTGATTTTAGATTTTAGATTTTAGATTTTTAGATTCGCAGGTAAGCTAGAGGATCGGTATCGATCGCACAATCAGTCGATCGTACCAAATCGGTTGCGGACTTGAGCCTCTGCAAGCAAATTCCATTATAATTCCTTGAACCCTTGACGGGCTAATACAATAAGTAAAAGATCGGATCGCCAACGAGCGATCGCAACCATACCCCCATCAGCTAAAACTAGAAATACAGTCAAAAAAGTTCAATCATTTTAACACATGGCAGCATCCAAGCGCAAAGATTCTGACAGCAAAACTACAGACGGCAAACGAGTTGTTTACTCCGAGTTTGGCAATGTTGACAACTCGGCCGCCCTCCAACGGGCAGTTGCCGAAGTTCCCCCAAATCAACAAAATTTGAAAGTACAAGCATCCCGAAAAGGCCGCGGCGGCAAAACAGTTACTGTCATCAGCGGGTTTCAGGGAAAACCTGAAATTTTAGCAGATTTAGCCAAGCAGCTAAAAGCCCAATGCGGCACAGGCGGTACAGTTAAGGAAAACGAAATCGAAATTCAAGGCGAACACAAGCAACAACTGGCCGAAATTCTGACAAAATTGGGCTATAAAGCTAAAATTAGCGGCGGCTAATTTCAAGCCAAAAAAAGTTTGTAGTAAGGAATGCAAGTCCTTCTTATCTAGAACAGAGCAAGAAAGAACTGAAGTCTTTACTACGAACTAACAACGATGTAAGGTGCGCACTGCGCACCATAATTAAGTTTTGCGTAATTCCCGAACTAATGACTAATGATATCAATTCCGGCTGCACCGGAATGATATAGAGGACACGGCACTGCCGTGTCCCTACAATTGATCGCGGTAGGGAAACGGCACTGCCGTGTCCTCCGTTTATATCATTCCGATGAAGAGCGGAATTGATAT
>NZ_JAUBPE010000101.1:0-19687 GCF_036700565.1 Microcoleus pseudofavosus SVA1_A4 | reverse complement strand
TTGAGCAACAGCTTGCCTGAGCTTCAAAGGTGGCTACTTTTAGCTGCGCTCATTTTTTAGTCTAAACTACAGTAATTTAAGACAATCTTCTCGATCTTCATCTATTAAAACAACAATTTTCCCATCAGGCGGAAGCCATGCTTGATAACCTTTCAAACGGTCAGGCAATTTAGCAAGTAAATCTGGTTTTCCTCAAAAAACATGAATCTTAGAGCTAACAGTCGATGGCAAAATTTTGGGCAAAAGCTGGATCAAAGCTGATTCTAGGGATGGTTCTTCCACTAAAAACTCAAGATGCAAAATGCTCACCTTCTCTTTATTTTAAGTTTAAAATTATTGCGGTGCACCCGCATTTTTAAGCGGATTTCCCACATCAAAGAAATCTTCCATCCACAGCGAACCCAGTAATGCACCGTGTTCCATAAATTGTTTGACTCCCTGCATATCTGCGGTTTTTTTTGCTTGAGTAAAACCTTTTTCATCTCGATATAACACCCATAATTCCTCTGGCTTCAAACTATCCACAAAAAATGGAGAATGGGTTGTTACCATTAATTGAGTATTAGCAGAAGCAGCACGACATTCTTGTGCTAGTTCGGGCAACAAGCGCGGATGTAGATGATTTTCTGGTTCTTCTATTCCTACTAATTGGGGGGGACTAGGATCGTATAATACTATCAAATAAGCTAAGAGCTTTAACGTACCATCGGAAGCAAATTTTGCCAGAATAGGATGAGAAAAAGGAGCATCTTTAATTTCCAACAAAAGTCTGCCATCCTGCATGATTGAGGCTTCGACTTTTTCGAGGCGGGGAATACGACCGGAAAGGGTTTTTAGTATTTCTTCTAACCGTTGGGGATGTTGTTCTTTTAGGTATTGGATAACATTGGGTAAATTGTCGCCAGTGGGAGATAATCTTTCCTGTGCACCTGCTTCGGTAAGGCTGCGGGTATGATCTGCGGTTAAATATGATAAATACCAGCCTGTAATAAAACGTCTTAATGCGCTGACGCGGGGATGTTTGGCAAATTGTCCTAATGTATTTACTGCTAAAAATTCAGATGATTCTAGTTTTTCTGTTATCCTTTCACCTTCTTCATCAGGACTTTCGCCACTAATGACTTGTCCTTCCCCTTTTTTGAAGTCTAAAAAACGAAAGGGTTTTCCTTTTCCAGATTGTCCGCGCCTCCAATGCAACCATTCTTCAGCAATGAAGGGACGATTATTTTCTTCATCTATAGCGAGATGATAAGTAATTAAAGGCGAGTCGGATGTCTCTCGATATTTTAATTCAATGATAATGCAGCCTTCGCTGTCTCTGGTACGTAATTCTCGAAATCTGCCCCGTCTATCCCAGGCTTTTCTGAGGCTTTCGGTGAAACATTCGGATAGGAAAGCGAAAACATCGAAAATAGTTGACTTTCCGCTACCGTTGGGGCCTAAGAAGACAGTTAAGGGGGTAAGTTTTTTGAGTTCTAGATTGTGCAAAGCACGGTAATTTTGGACTTTGAGATATTCTATACGGGGAATATTTTTCATCATTTCACCTCCTCAAGAATAATCTCGGTTTTTTTTATCCTAATTTCTCCACTGATTGATTGAGTCCCGCAGCACTTAAATAATACCTATTTAACTAACCGCGAAGACGCCAAGAGCACGAAGGAAGAAAAGAGAAGAAGAAAAAACTAAAGTCCTGACTGCGAACTTAATTTAACCGCGAGACCAATTACTGCTGATTCCGCAGTTTAGGATTGACAAACTCATTCAATCCTTCTCCCACCAAAGACAATCCCACTACCATTAAAGTCATTGCTAAACCGGGAAACAATGCTGTCCACCAAATGCCAGTAGGTAGCGCATCTAAAGCTAAACGCAAGTCGTGTCCCCATTCGGGAGTTGCTTCGGGAAGCCCTAATCCGAGAAATCCCAAACCTCCCAATGTTAATATTGCATCGGCAGCGTTGAGCGCAAACAGCACAGGTACGCTCTGAATCACATTCAGAAACA
Source organism: Microcoleus pseudofavosus SVA1_A4 (assembly GCF_036700565.1). Classification (NCBI taxonomy): domain Bacteria; kingdom Bacillati; phylum Cyanobacteriota; class Cyanophyceae; order Oscillatoriales; family Microcoleaceae; genus Microcoleus; species Microcoleus pseudofavosus. The sequence continues at coordinate 17,680 of NZ_JAUBPE010000101.1, read as the reverse complement.
GGTAGCGCGAAAGCACTGTCCAAGTGTCAGCACCCATTGCTCGCGCGGCTTCGACAAATAATTCGGTTTTGACGCTGGCGGTGTGATTCCTGACGACGCGGTAGTATTGAGGGATGTAGGAAATGCTCAGGGCGATCGCAGCATTCAAAACTCCTTTTCCCACTACAAACGCCAGAGTCAAAGAAAGCAGCAGCCCCGGCAAAGTATAAATTGTATCCATTAAAAATAACAACACTCGATCGAGCTTACCGCCCAAATAACCGCTAACCAAACCCAGCGGCACACCGATAAACAAACTCAAAGCAGTGGCTAAAATCACCACTTGCCAAGCTGCCCGAGAAGCAAACAGCGTGCGGGAAAAAACATCGTAGCCGCTGCGGCTAGTACCAAACCAATAAGTCGGCGACGGCGGTTCGTGGATGGGGTTAATCAAAGCATCAGTAGGATTTTGCAGCCATCCCCAAGCTTGCATAGCTGGAGACAAGGTGGCTACCAATATAAACACGGCAGTTATTGTCAAACCTGCCCACATCATTTTCATGGACAGGCTTGACGGTGAGGCACTGTTGAGAAATCGCGGCAGTCGGAGGCGGCTTTGAGCCATAATGACGATCGACCTATATAAGACTTTTAGATTTTAGTAGGACTCAGGCGAAAAAACCCGGAACACTCAAAAATCCTCTTTCTTATTCGCCAAACACTCGCGAGAAACCGGGTTTTTTCGCGGGATGCAGCTAAAAAAAAATCGGTTTCTCCCCTGCACGGGACTGGCGCGCAGGGGAGAAACCGGGTTTTTGGCAGGCGGGACGCAAGTCGAGTTTAGGTTAAATCTCTCTTGGCGAATCTCAAATCTCAAATCGATCGAATTCCTACAAATTACTGGCAATTAACTCGCGGTACTGGCTTTTTGGCTTAACTCCTTTGATCTCAGCTACCAAATCTTTGTCTTTGAAATACTGAATCGTCGGCGTACCAATCACGCCAGCATTTTCAGCAACTTCTGGATCTTCTTCGATGTCGATTTCCACATAGTGGATTTTGCCCTCGAACTCATCTACTACTTTGCTCAAAATCGGCTTGAGGCTGTGGCAAGGACCGCAACTCGGAGCAGAATATTTGACCACAATCAGTCGATCGCTATCGTGAAACAACTTCCGCAGAGCATAACCTCCTTCGTGGCGCGTGTCTTGGATATCAAAGTTCTCGCTGGTTTTGCGAACTTTTTGAGCTTCCGGCGCTGCTGTGGGTTGCTCGGATTCCTGGGTTTGATGGAATTCCTGCGTTAAACCGTTGACTGACAGCCAACGTTCTGCCACCATCGCCCCCATACAGCCGCTACCGGCCGCGGTGATTGCTTGGCGAAACTCGTGGTCTTGCACGTCGCCGACGGCGTAAACTCCCTCGACGCTGGTTTCTACCGAACCGTGTTTGGTAGCGATATAGCCTACTTCGTCGAGTTCTAATTGACCTTGGAACAGTTGAGTGTTGGGAGTGTGACCGATCGCGTAAAACAATCCTTTCACCTGCAAATCGCTTTCGGTGCCGGTCTCGATATTTCTAATTCTCACTCCGTCCATTTTTGCGCCCGGTTCGCCCAAGATATCGACTGCTTCGGTGTTCCAGTGCACGGTAATTTTGGGATTGTTCAGCACTCGGTCTTGCATGGCTTTGCTGGCGCGCATCCGATCGCGCCGCACCAGCATATGTACGTGAGAGCCGTATTTTGTCAAATAAATAGATTCTTCCGCTGCGGTATCGCCCGCACCGATGACAGCTAAGTCTACTCCTTTAAAAATTGGGGTAGCGCCGTCGCAAATAGCACAGGCCGAAATGCCGTGACTCCAAAATACGTGTTCGCTAGGCAGCCCCAGCCTTTTCGCCGTCGCGCCTGTAGCGATTACTATCGTGTGGGTTTTGATTTCTCTATCTTCCGATCGCACTGTAAACGGCCGCTGGCTCAAGTCTACATAAGTTACATCTTCTGTGTATAGTTCCGCACCCCAGCGCACTGCTTGAGCTTTCATCCGATCCATGAGTTGCGGCCCGGTGATGCCTTCGGGGAAGCCGGGGAAGTTTTCGACTTCTGTGGTTGTCATCAGTTGACCGCCGGGGATGCCTCCCATTTGGTAGCCTTCAAAGACTACGGGTTTCAGGTTGGCTCGACCTGCGTAGATGGCGGCGGTGTAGCCTGCGGGGCCTGAGCCGATGATGACTAGGTTTTCTACGGTTTCGTTGGTCATAGCTATTTAAGTGAACTCATAACGACTTCGTTTTATTAATTGTAGCAGAGTTCTATCGAGTTTGGTTTGATGCCCTTGTGCGATCGAGCATCTGTATCTATTGTTGAGGGTCGATCGGCCTTCGGGACAACTCCAGCTTATTTTATAAGCAAAAACAATCTAAAAGTTGATTTAGTTTTAAATGTTCGATCTATTTTGACCGCTGAAATCTTAAGCAAATCTAAAGATGACCAAAATTATTGACTTCATTCTCAATTATTTTACCTATTTACTTGCTTTGAGGCTTGTGGTACGATTTTCACAATCCAGGGGCATTATGACTAATTTCACTTTTTGACGCTGAAACCTACTTAATTCATAAAATTAGCAAACTCTTCAAAAGTAATAAGTACAATTTTTTATGCAAAATCCGCATTTTATGGTTTAAGACTTGTAACGGAGATTTTGCCTAATTTGACAAAATACAGTATTTGTGGTATGTAAGGTGGGATCGGGGGGAAATTTAGAAGGAAATTTTTAACCGCTTCGGAAGCACGGGCGGGACGCCCGTGCCACGATAAACATAGAATTTTGTAATTGTGTCTAGATGGATAAAATCAAGATATTGTTTGTGTGCAGCCAGAATAAATGGAGGAGTTTGACTGCCGAGAAAATATGCGAGAAAGTTAGCGGCTACAGCGTGCGATCGGCTGGAACGGAAAAAGGTGCAAGAATTAGAGTAACTGAGGGTCTTGTCGGTTGGGCGGATTTGATATTTGTGATGGAGAAGAAGCATGGCGATCGACTCCGCAGCAAATTTCCCGAAAGTCTCGAAGGCAAGAAAGTTATTTGTCTGCAAATCCCGGATAATTACCAATATATGGAACCCGAGTTAGTCGAGCTTTTGCAGGCGAAACTGAACCCCTATATGGAAATGCCCGATAACGAGATAAATTTTATGCAGCGAGTTTTGGAACCGGAAGTGATGGATTCCTTGGAAGAGGCGATCGAATACGATTCGATGGACTTTACTGAGGTTAATGCTGCTTTTGCTCAGAGTGCTGCGGCGTTGGGGCCGGTTTTTGGAAACGTTTTGGATGCGGGGACGGGTACGGCGAGAATTCCGATCGCAATTTCTCAACTCCGGCCAGCATGGAAATTGACTTGCATCGATTTGTCGGCAAATATGCTGAAAGTCGGGGCAGAAAATGTGGAAAAGGCTGGCGCGCGATCGCAAATTAGTCTCGAATTAATTGATGCTAAGGCAATGCCTTATCCTGACAGTTATTTTGACATGGTGATTTCCAACAGCATCATCCACCATTTGCCCGATCCGCTGCCGTTTTTGCAGGAAGTAAAGCGGGTGTTGAAACCGCAGGGAGCAATTTTTTTTCGGGATTTGCTGCGGCCGGAAAAACCGGAAATTAGGGAGAATTTAGTCAAGCTGTATGCGGCAGATTGCAACGCGCATCAGCAACAGTTATTCAGCGATTCGTTGCAAGCGGCATTTGCGCTGGATGAAGTTGAGGAGATGATGCAAAATGCCGGCTTGGATGGGCTGAGGGTTTACGAATCTTCGGACAGGCACTGGACGGCGGAGCGGGCTTGGTGCGAGACTTTGTAGAAAGGGGACGATCGCCCGATAACATTTCAAATGAGAATAGAAGCGATCGCGCCTTTCCAGCAATGGGCCGTACCGTTGCGCGATCGCTCGGATCGAACACGACTATTAGGCGAGCCTCCGGCAGTAACTGTCGCAAAATGCGGATCTGACCGTCTGCATCCGACCAACTGCGAAACCGACCCACGACGCTTCTTTGTAAATTGGGAAGCAGGCGAACAATAATCCAGGAATTCAGACGCTGTTTGTAAGGCATAATCGATTCATGCTCCTTTCCAAAGGGGTATTACAGCCAGTCCTTGTACTTTCCACGGTTCTGGACTGGCTATTAAACATATTGTCTAATCAATTTATTGTTTAGTCAAGATGCTTAAGCATCTTATATAAAAAATGTGCGATCGAGGATATGCCGAAAAAGCCCGTTCCGCGACCTGAAGATGAGAAGTCGCATTTGAAGAAGCTCAGGGAAGAACTGGAGATGAGTCAGGAAGATTTGGCGCGAGAGCTTGGCGTTTCGTCGCAAACAATCAGCCGTTGGGAGTTGGGAAAGAACGTACCCACGTTCACAGTCAAGCAGATGAAAGCTTTGGAGAAATTGCTGGCTAGCATCGGCAGGTCGATCGGGGACTTGCCAGACAATCTGTGATGGAAACGATGACTTTGGAGAGGCGAGCGCCAAGACTGTAAAATTTAAAAGGGCGATCGATGTCGAACATCAGGTTTGCTTGTTCGCTCCGGCAACGACTTAAAGAGCTACTTTAGGCTTAGGGCAATGGAATTACGCGGCGCATCAAATTGCCACTAATGCCTTCATCCAACCACTCAAGTACATCGGGTTCCCAGTAAGCCGTTGCTAGTGGCAACCAACCAAGAAAAGAGCCTGTTCCACCGCAAATGGAGCATCCGCCATCTCCGCCTCGGACTGTATGTTTGTCGCTAATTATCTCGCAATCGTAAGGATTTTGGGCGATGTGGAGTCCGAAAAGGTTGGGCTGCAAGTGGAGTTTCCAGTCGGCTCGATTGTTAGTTGGGTAGAAATCGCTAGGACTGAAGTCTCCCCAGCGAAATAAAGTTGTGCTTCCTGCACCGCAGGCATACTCCCATTCGTCGAAAGTTAGCAAACGGACTCCTTCAGCCGCCAATTCAGTCGCAATGTCTTCCTGCGTCTTGCTAATAATTTGCCAAGCCGCAACCGAACCATCCTTACCGCGATCGAATCCGTATCTATCGCTACAATTAACACTGGAACTGTCGGGAAAATCTTGTAATAAATTCTGGATTTTAAGTTCCTCCGAACTAATTGCCTCAAGACCGATTTTTGTTGGTTGAATTTCTACAAGCATCGGGGCAATTGTCACCTTTCGAGAGGGTGTAGTGACGCTTTGTACGTAAGAGTAGATGTCTCGATCGATCCCGTACTCTTCAGCACTCTTTTGAAACGATTCTATTTGCTCATCTGTCGGGCGAAAGTTGCGGGCTTCGCATCCGATTTGGACTTCACTCCCTGGCATCAGAGAAAATAAAGCTCCTCCATACTCGAAAAGGCCAATATAGAGTTCGCGGCCACCACAATGGTAAAGTTGCAAACCTCTAAAAATTATTGGCTGCGGCAGATATGCTGCTAATTCCTCTGAGTATCGATATTTTTGTTCTTCGCTCAAGTTTTGCCATTCCTGCAATTCCATAAGCCAAAAGTTCCTGAACTGAAGCTTCTCTACTTATCTAATTTGATAGTACCTAAAATTGTCCGATCGCGCCCTCGGTCTTTAGCTTGATAAAGCGCGCGGTCTGCCGCTGCAATCAAGTTTTTTTGTGCTGCGGACGATCGAGGAACCGTACTCGCTACTCCCAAACTCAGTGTAACACAAGAACACACTGGCGATTTAATATTTTCAATTTCAAGTTTTTTCACCCAGACTCGAATTTGCTCTGCAATCAAGACAGCAATTTCGGGTGAAGTTCGAGGCAAAATTACCGCAAATTCTTCGCCTCCGTAACGGGCTACCAGCGTCTCCCCCGAAACTTCGCCTGCTGAGTAATTTACGGCTTCCAAAATAGCTTGGGCTACCTGCTGCAAGCAAGCATCTCCGGCCTGATGTCCGTAAGTATCGTTGTATCCCTTAAAAAAGTCAACATCGCATAAAATTAAAGATAGTTCTGCTGCTTCTTCTCCCAATTCTTGCCATTCTTTCTCTAAGTATTCGTTAAAACAGTGGCGGTTGGCAACCTGAGTTAAGCCATCTGAGTTGGCAAGGCGATACAATTCGGAATTAGCTGATTTTAATTGAGAATTAGCGGCTTCTAATTCGGATTGTGTAACAGATAAATTGTAATAAAGTTCGCTAATATACCAAGTAGCTTGTTGGTGAATTTGTGATAAAGCTACCAACACTTGATGCACGTCTAACAATCGGTAAGCTTGAGGTTCTAACTGCACAACAATCGGCTCGTAAAGCTGTTCCGGCGACCGCTGCAGGGCTCGCTGAGCTGCCATGACAATTAAGGTGGCTCCTGGTAAAATCAAAATATCGGTTTGAGTTATTTGATACAAAGCCATAATCGGTCTGCAAGCAAATATATCTACTCCGTAAGGGCGGCTCATGCGTTCCATAAATCGCCTGCGCGAGATCATCCCTAAAAATTCGCTATTTACGGTCAAAACAACTCCCGGAAGCAGCGGGTGAGCTTGAAATAACCTAGCTACTTCTTTGGCGAGATATGAGGATTCAACTTGAAAATTGAATACAGCTAGCTCCTTAAGAGTAGACTCTAAAGTTAAATTTTTAGGTAGTTTTTCAGTCGAGTTAAAGGGCGCGATAAATTCAACAAACACAGCGCAGATCCGCATAAACAATAGAGCAGCAACAAAGCTAGTGTTAGCTATTAACTTATGTTAACATTTATTGATGAGCATTGGCTGTATTCCTTACTACACTATTTATTTCAGGTGATAAGCTGCTGCGTTAGTTTCGGCCGTGCCTGCATTCCATTAATTCATCCTCACTCAATTAGAGATTGATTGAATTATTTACTCGATTTTTTACTGTTGGCTTTTTGCGTCGTAAAAAAAACCGGTTTCTGTGCCAGTCCTCAACTCATGCGTGGCGCACAAAAAACTTAAGAAACCGGATTTTTAAACCGGAGTCGAGGCTGTAACGAGGTTTTGCGTAAAAAAACGCGGTTTCTGCCCCTGTCCTCAACTCAAAACTCAAAACTCCCTCACCACCCCCAAGTTCCTGGCCCTCCCTTAAACGGGCCGACAATATCTTTGGTAATCCAACCACCATAAAAACTCCCTTGTTGAGCTTGCACTAATTCCCCATCCACATAACAGGCATCCATTAAGCTCGGATAAAAAGCCACATAATCTTTAATAGGCTCAAAGACTTGTATGGGATTCGGATAAAACCAAGCCGCATTCGCTACTTCTTGTTCTCCCACCGTCACAGTGTAATAACCGGCTTGTCCCTTCCACTCGCACCAAGAACCCCGTGAAGTTTTGTGCAAATATTGCATTTGGATGTCTTCAGGAGAGATATAGTAGAAAGGAGGGTGACTTGTCTCCAATACCCGCTGAGGGCGGCGCGTGTCGGCAAGTGTCACTCCATTAAAAACTATCTGTACGTGTTTGGTCAATTCCTCAAGGCGAGGGGGACGCGGGTAATCCCAAACAGACTCTTGACCGGGGCCGGGTTCTATTCGATCGAAGTTCACTTGCACAATCTCCCCTGCAAAAAACAATTAGCGACTTATCATTACAATTTAATGTACCTTTAATCTAGTCGCTGCTTCAGACAAAACTAGCTTTTCTCAACTCTCGGTAATATGAGTATTCGCGGCATAGATGTTTCCGACTATCAGCCCAATTAACATTGGGCTGATAGTTGCCCGTGGAGGCATTCTCTTGAGTTTTGTCAAATCGACGGAAGGTGCAACGTTAGTTTCCCAAACTTTCGCCCGCAATTGGGCGGCCGTGAAAGCGGCGGGGATTCAACGCGGTGCTTATTACCACTTTTTTCGACCGGCAAGCAGCTTCAAGGACAAATAGATTTGTTCCTCAAAACTGTCAAACTCGATCCGGGAAATTTGCCCGCAGTCTTGGATTTGGAAACTACAGGCGGTTTGAGCGCGGGTGAATTGTGCGATCGAGCCGCAATGACAGAATTATCTGATAAAGTTATAGCCAATATCAAGGTTTTTTAATTTTATTAGCAAAAGTCCAGGGCCGTGCCGAGTTTGTAAGCTGCGCCGAAAATAGCGCCTTGACTCAAATTACCCGCGATCGAACATTTAAAACTAAGCGGGCAGCCTGTAACAATCATATCTATGGAAATCCCCTTTAACATCACCCTGTTGATGGTCATGACCGTCACCTGTGGTATCAGCGCTCAAGTTCTCGCCGCTTATCTGAAAGTTCCGGCGATCGTATTTTTACTGCTCTTCGGCATTTTAGCAGGCCCAGACTGCTTGGGACTGCTGCACCCAAATTTGCTGGGCAGCGGTTTGGAAGTTATGGTCTCCCTTTCCGTAGCATTAATTTTGTTTGAAGGCGGCTTGAATTTGGAATTGCGAGATTTGGGCAAAATTTCCGGCAGCATCCGCAATTTAGTTACAGTAGGTACTTTAATTACCCTAATTGGCGGCGGAATGGCCGCGCACTGGTTGGGAGAATTTCCCTGGCCGATCGCATTTTTGTATGCTTCTCTAGTAGTCGTCACAGGCCCGACAGTCATCGGCCCTTTGCTCAAACAAGTTTCAGTTGACAAACAAGTCGCCGCTTTACTAGAAGCAGAAGGCGTTTTAATCGATCCTGTCGGGGCAATTCTGGCGGTATTGGTGCTGAATATTATTTTGAACGGCAATGCTGACTTGCTGGTCTTGTTCCGAGATTTAATCGTGCGCCTTTTCGTTGGCGCAGTCGTCGGAGTTGCGGGAGGATGGTTGCTGGGATTCATTCTCAAGCGATCGAACTTTCTCTCAGAAGACCTCAAAAACTTAGTAGTTTTAGCCGGTTTGTGGGGATTATTCGGCTTAGCAGAAGAAATCCGCAGCGAATCGGGACTGATGGCAACAGTCCTCTCCGGCATCGTCCTCAAAGCCGCTGCTGTCCCGGAAGAAAGGCTGCTCAGAAGGTTTAAAGGTCAACTCACAGTCCTGGCTATTTCCGTGCTGTTCGTGCTGCTGGCAGCGGATTTATCCCTCGCTAGTGTGGTCGCCCTCGGTTGGGGAAGTTTGTTTACAGTTTTAGCTTTAATGTGGATAGTCCGGCCGATCAATGTGTGGTTGTGTACTTGGAACAGCGGACTGAATTGGCGGCAGAAATTATTTGTTTGTTGGGTAGCGCCGAGGGGAATTGTCTCAGCGTCGATCGCATCTTTATTTGCAATTTTGCTCACCCAGCGGGGAATCAACGGCGGCGACTCGATTAAAGCCTTAGTTTTCCTGACAATTATTATGACAGTTTTCGTGCAGGGGCTGACAGCCGGACGGATGGCTCAACTGTTAGGTGTCACCTCAAAATCTGTAACCGGTGCAGCAATTGTGGGGTCAAATCCTTTGAGCAGATTAATTGCTCGCTTGTTTCAAGAACGCGGAGAATCGGTGGCAATTATCGACACAAACCCGGAAGCTTGCGCACAAGCAGAACGAGAAGGTTTGCGGGTGTTTTTGAGCAGTGCTCTCGACCACAGCGTGTTAGAAGAAGCCGGACTCGAATCGATGGGAACTTTTTTGGCAATGACTAACAACGGCGAGGTAAACTTAGTATTAGCTCAGCGAGCAGCCGAGGAGTTTGCACCGCCGAGGGTTTTGGCAATATTCCCCAAAGACCCGCAAGCAAATACGCCTGCAAATCCGACTAAAATCAATCAAGCCTTTGTCTCCGATTTGTCGCTGAAGGATTGGAACGAATATTTGAGCGACGGCGAAGTAAAATTGGGGGAAACTGAGTTAAAAAGTGAGGGATTGCAGTTTCAGATTGCTCACTTGCAAGCTTTGGTTCAAGCCGGGGAATTGGCGCCGCTGCTGCTGGAAAGACAGGGATACTTGCAAGTAGTGTCAGCGGTCGAGATTTGGCAAGCAGGCGATCGAATTATTTATTTGCTGTACGATCCGACACCGAAATTGTTGAAAAGATTGTCTGGTTCGTCGCAGTCTTGCTTGACTTTGGAAAAGCATCAGGTAGTTGAGAAAGTGCCGATTCCTTCTCCGGTTTTAGAGCAGGTTTTGGAGGAAACGGAAATAGCAAAGGATGCTAAAGTTTTGCAGCCACCAGTTTCGCGATAGGAGCAGTATCCCCGATCGTACTCTGTAATCTGCTTGTCGCGATCGTGGTTCTGCTTTCCTCGATCGGCATAAAAATACAGCAGGTAAATTGACCAGACTATAGCGGTGTTCAATTTACCTGATATAATAATGATGATTCTTCAATTAGAAACTACCGTGTGATTGCGAGCGATCGGATTGAAAATGTAACCGTATCCTTGAGTAGTTTTAATGAAATTCGCCACTGCGGCATCGACTTTAGCCATTTTCCTGCGAATCAGACTGATATACACGTCCACCACTTGCTCGTCTCGTGCGTCATTGCATTTCCATCCCCAAACTTTTTCGATTAGCTGTTGGCGACTCCAGGCTTTACCCGAATGAATGGCTAAAAAATGCAATAGCTCAAATTCTAAAGGTGTGAGAGCTAAAGTTTTCTCTTTCAATCTCACCTCTCTACTCATTAAATCGATCGCTAGTTCACCGAAGACAAGATTGCGGACGGGGGCGTCATCCTCTACAACCAGAATTTTGGAAGTTCGAGCGGTAGATATCGTCATAATTTTTGACTCTATTGCGAATATTTCAAAGTTCAAGAAAGCGAGTAACAGTCTTTTAATTAGCCCTTAGATATCCCCTTGCCCCATTAATAAAGAGGGGAAGATGGTTCAAAGTCCTCCTTCTTAAGGCAGGACTGTTTCAATTACAAACTACCTTGTTACTCCGAGCGCTCGGAGCGAAAGTGTAACCGTATCCCCGAACAGTTTGAATAAAATTGGGAACAGCGGCATCAACTTTAGCCATTTTCCTGCGAATTTGACCGATATGCACGTCCACCACTCGCTCTTCGGTTGCATAATTGGATTTCCACCCCCAAACTTTTTCGATTAGCTGTTGGCGGCTGCAAGCCTTACCCGAATGAGTTGCCAAAAAACACAATATTTCAAATTCTAAGGCTGTCAGCGTTAGAATTTGCTCCTTAAATCTCACCTGCCTACCCACTAAATCGATCGCTAATTGACCGAAGATAAGGTTGGGCGGAGCGACGGATCTCGCCCGCCTCAACAAGACTTCAACTCTCACTGCCAATTCTTCAAGACTAAACGGTTTGCAAATAAAATCATCGGCACCTGCTTTCATGATTTTAATCCGATCTTCTTGGCCAGTGCGGCTGCTCAGAATCGCGACTAAAACATTAGTTTGATTCTGCATTTGTTGGCAGAGTTGATACCCAGTTGTGTCAGGTAAATTCCAATCCAATATCACCAGGACTGGGTTGAATTCCTCAAAAATTTCGAGAGCAGTTTTGCCGTCTGCCGCAACTTGTACTTGATATGTCTGGTTCAAAAAGCGGTAGACGAGAGTGCGGACGGGGGCGTCATCTTCTACAAGCAGAATTTTGTAATTTTGACCAGCAGATATTGTCATAATGTTCGACTCTCTTGTTAGTTAATGGTGTCAAGTTAGGAATTGTAGGTTCAAACTAGGTTGTAATTAGATTCATTCTTTACTTAAATCTTAAGCAGCTCAGATCGAAAAATCATTCGTTCTACCCACAGAGTTGATGAAGTATCAGGTGCAAACTTGATTGCGGGAAAGTGCAACGTATGTGAATATCAGGACTTACGCATTGGGAGGTAATTCTGTCATTCTGAGTGAAACGAAGAATCTCCAGCCCTATAAAAAGTTAAACCGATATTCCGGCAGGGGTTAAAACCCCTGCCTCAAAGCGAAAGTCCTCGCTATGAAAACCCAGAAGAAAAGTCCGGGTTTTCCACCCGCTTTATGATTCGGCGGTTGAAACCGCTACTAGACACACGAAGTCTGCCTCCGCAGACTAAGAAATAAAGAGGGTATTTAAGTCAGATTTGGTATTAGTCCTCATAGCGATGACTTTCGCTATAAGCCCCGTGGAATTCATTTCCTGGCGGACTACCGGGTGGGAGGACTGGGCAATGGTTAAACTCTGCTGTCCATACTCGATCGCTTTGGCATAATTGCCCAGAGATTTGTAAGCGATTCCCAAATTGCCTAGTGCTGTCCATTCTCCGTCGCGGTCTTTAATTTCGCGGGCAACGGTTAAACTCTGCTGTCCATACTCGATCGCTTTGGCATAGTTGCCCAGATAGCGGTAAGCACCTCCCAAATTGTTCAGTACCCCACCCTCCCCTTCGCGGTTTTTGAGGGCGCGATAAATTTGCAGTGCCTGTTGCCAAGAATTCAGCGCTGCTGGGAATTGGCGAGTCTGAAATTGTTGGTTGCCCTGCTGCCACAGCCGATCGCCCTCTGCTTCACTCGCATCGATCGCCCCAGCAACAACCGGGAGTGAGAAATGCGGAGGAATGTAAAAGGCAACAGACAAAAAGCAACAGGCTAGGGGAAAGAGAAAGCCCGATCGCACCTTACGATTACTGGATTTGAGCAGTTTTAGGGAGAAAGGCTGCATGGGATTTTAGGGTTTGAGTTGCGGGGGTTGGCGCTGTTGTTCGATCGCCCTAATTTGTCGCAATCGCTCGCTCCAGTCTTTCAAAGGTTCGGCTTCCGAACTAGCAAGAGCATCTAGCAATTCCAGCACAGCCGCTTGGTTTTGAGAAGTTTCAGAAGCTTTGCGCGCTTCGGCGATCGCGTCATACCACAGCCCAGACTCCGCATACAGGTCGATCCGCTGTTGGGGAGTTTGCGCCGCTGCAAGTTGAGTCTGCAACGACGCCGCAGACCCAACAACTTGGATTTCTGCAGCCGCCACCACATTGCTCGAAGGATCATCCGGATCGCAGACCAACACCACTTGCCACTGATAGGATTGCCCGATCGACAGTTGGGGCAGATTTGAAGGCAAAGCAACCGACATTATTCCCGGCTGACTCTGCATCTCGGTTCTGTAGAGCAGTTGTCCCGTAGAGCTGAACAGGCGGAATTGCAGCGGGCGAGAAGTGCGATCGGGTACAAACCAGGTAAAAGTGGGATGCCCAGAAATCGTCTCTCCCACATGGCTAAACGGCACTAAGGCAGTCAATCTCGCCGATGAATTACCTTCACAACCGCCGCTGCGAGTGGTATTCGTCCCCGTTTCTTTCGGTTTAGAAGGGTTATGAGGAGGAGTGTATTTTGCCAGCGCTACAGGAGCGAGAGAGAGCGAAACACTCAGCATTAAACTCGCAATGCCGGCAGAGTAAATGGTTCGACGCTTCAATCCGTGAGTCATCGTCTCAATCCCCTCTGTAACTATTTCTACAGTAATCAACAATACACAAACAGAATAGAGGACTGCCCACAAGCTTCGTTTGCGGGAAAGCGCAAAGATATATCAATTTGGATCGGAATGATTTAACCGCAGAGAGCGCAGAGAACACAGAGGAAGAGAAGGAAGAGATGAATACAATATAGAGGACACGGCTCTTGGAGTGTCCCTACCGAAAATAATATTGTAGGGACACGGCACTGCCGTGTCCTAATTTTGGCTAATAATTCGGATGCTAACTCTCAGGAACCAATTACCAGAACCAGCGCCGTTTGGCTGACCAAGTTAACTCGCACACTGTCCCCCTCGGTACATTTGGGTAGCGCCGAAATGTTCCCCCTAATTGTTTGGCTAAATTGTTTGCCAATTGCGTTCCTAATCCTGAAGGTTGGAGTTTAGAGTTTAGATATTGAGTTGTCTCCCTGTCCCAGTTCGTTTCACCGGAACTCAGCGCTTCTGCGTCAGACGGGTTCCCCCTGCCATTATCCGCCACCCGAATCACCTGCCGATCGCCTTCTTGAGTGCAAATTACGGTCAAGCGAGTGGCTTCGATCGCGTGTTTCCCCACATTGCAGAGCGCTTCTTCGAGAAAGCGGCAGAGTCCTCGCTTGTGTTCCAACCGCAGATGCGAGGTGTTCAAGGCATCGAACTGCACAATTTTGAATCTGATCGTTTTGAGGTAGGGCAGTTCTTGTTCTAGCGTGTTGCAATAGACCTTGTAGAGCAATTCATGCAGCGGGGCCTGCAGGGCCAATTCGATCGCGCTTCCCATGCGAAGATGCGGTTCATCCGCGATCGCATCTCGCTGCACCGATCCGTAAACTGCCCGTAATTCTTCATTCAGGCGTTGCAACTCCGGTAGAAATGGTGGCGGTGTTGCTAGTTCTTGAGCGGTTCTCAAAATTCCCACCAATGTTTGTAAAGGCCCGCTATGAATCGCGTTAAAGGTCTGCTCGATCGCAAATTGACGTTCCTCCAACCGCAGTCGGAGTTCCTGTTCGTGGCGATAAAATAACGCTGCCATCAAGCCAGCCCCATTCAACACCAGCACCAACAACACAGGTACGATCGGCACCCACCACCCCAACAGAATTAACCCGTAACATATCCCGATCGGGCTGATAATGGCGATTAAGAACCCCAACAAAATTTTCCAGGGCGATCGCAGAAATCGCCCCAAACTCATCCCCAAGAGTCCCCAGACCCCAATCCAGAGCATTTCCCAGCCATCCGCCCAAACCCGAAGCAACGATCGGCGATCGAGCACCGCGCTCAGGATCTGGCTGGTGGCGTGGGCCTGCATTTCGACTCCGTAAATCCGTCCGGGATTGATGCCTGCGATCGCACCTGAACTTGCCAAATCCTTCGCACTAAAAGACATGATCCCAATCAACACAATTTTGCCTCGAATCCAATCCGGGTTGACCTGTCCCGATTTGATTTGCGAGAGAGAAAGCACGCGAAACGGCATTGTCCCGCTGCGAACATTCAGCAAAATCTGGTTGCCGCCTGCATACGCCCCCACATATCCGCCAGAATTGGGTTGAAGCCTGGTTAACTCAGTATTACCAAACCGGAAGGCCTCCGAGTCGTGGATGCCATTTTCTAGCTCAATGCCTTTTGTCGCGAGATAGCGTTCCGCCAGTCGCAGGGGAAACGAAAAACGGTATTGCTGCTGGGAATTGTGAGTGCCCAATAAACTGCGGCGCTGATAGCCGTCGGCATCCAGAACGGTATCTGCAAAGCCAATTTGTTCTGGTGGTAGCGCGGGCGGAGGTGCGACGATAAAGCCACTGCGATCGTGCAGAGCAATCTCCACTCCGATCGTATTCTTGCTGCTGCGAAACACCGATGTCAGTTCCGCATGACCGGGTTCAACCGGAATATCGCGGACAATATCCAGCCCGATCGCGATCGGTTGATAGGCCTGCAAGCGTTTAAGCAAATCGGCAATGTCGCGATCGGGAATCGGATAAGTTCTGGCGCGTTGAATATCTTCCTCGGTGATACTTACGATTACAATCCTTTCATCCATTGGCTCAGGGGGACGCAGCCGCAGAAATCGATCGAGCGTCACCAACTCCCAAAACTGAAGCGCACCGGTCAATCGAGCGATCGTCACAGCGACAATCACCATCGCCCCTGGAAGCCCTCCTCGTCCCCAAGTCGTGACATCCGCTTTCACTGCTTGCCATCGATCGCGCTTCACTAATCAATTAATCCTTCTTCTCTAGCTCGCACTTCCGTTTGAATCCGCAGGTTCTTACGATCGTCAGGATACACCTCTAGCACATCTCGAATCTTAGTCCAGTAATACTGCACGGTGCGTTCAGAAACATTCATCCGTTTGGCGATCGCAGTATCCTGTAAGCTCTCGTGAAAAGCAAATTGCAACACCTGCATCCAGGCGGGTTTGAGTTGCAGCCCGTTGCGGATCTCTCTGGGTGTATAAATCCGCTCGTGCAGCGCCCAATCAACCATTGCCAGCAAGTCTTTCATCGGCTGGCTCTTATCGACAACTGTGAAGCCGCCCATGTGATTGTCGATCGACGGTTTCAGCCAAACTAAAGTCCGAACATGGGCACTCTGCACCACAATATTTAGACTCGGATACTGCTCCATCAACGTTTTGAGGAGTTGAAGCCCTGAATTCGCTTGAGCCGTTTCGCCGATCGTCTCTGGCATCACCAGATCCACAATCACCAAATCCGGGGTCGTCTGCGCTATTTGCTGAAGGGCTGCCTGAGCAGTCGAAGCCGTCAGAATGTCTGCCTCTGGATATTCTTGCTTCAGAATGTTAAGCGTGCCACCTAACACCATCGCATGGTCATCCACAACTAAAAATGTTCGTTTCTCCGGTTGAGGTAAAGTCTGGGGCATAGTTGATTCGTTGCCACACAACATCGTCAGTTTAGGTAATCCGTCAACCCATTTTAGATTTGGGATTTACGATTTTAGATTTGAGATTTGTGACCTAGTTGAAACTAGGGGGTTTAAACCGCTGAAATTCTCATTCAAAATCCCAAATCTCAAATCTAAAATCGTCTCGGTCATCTTCTTACAATAGAGTAATTACCTGGCTCCCGTCCTGCATCTGTCCGCCAACAGGGGTTGTGGATGTCCGCAATGAGAATTGCGCTAAAGCGCAGTTCTATTATAATCTATCTGTCGAAGCAGGAAAAAGGAGGATTTTATGGCAGCAGAAGGCTCGTATCAGGCGAACACGTACAATCTGGAATTGGAGGGAGAAATCCAGCGCTTAAAAGCTCAAGTTCTCCTCAGTTGGGAAAAGGAAGCGCGCACTTTAAAGTGGTTCGGTTTAGCCGACGGGATGAAAGTTTTGGAAGCGGGTAGCGGGCCGGGATTTTTTACCGAAAAACTGTTAGAATTGCTGCCAAACAGTTCGGTAACAGCGGTAGAAATCGATCCGGTACTGCACGAAAAAGCAGTAGCATATTTGCAGGACAAAGGGGGCGATCGAGTAAATCGCATTCAAGCATCGGTTGCGGATACTGGTTTGGCGGCTAACACTTTCGATTTTGCGATCGCCCGTTTGCTGTTCGTTCACCTCCCCGATCCCGTCGCAGCAGCTAGAGAAATATTCCGCATCTTGAAGCCAGGGGGAAAACTGGTAATTATCGATAGCGATGCGGATCTGTTTTGGCTGACAAATCCACCCCTATCAGTCCAGATTGTCCGCGAGAAATTCAAGCAGGTGATGACATCGCGGGGCGGCGATTTATCCATCGGGCGAAATCTGTGTCGCATTCTCAAAGAAGCTGGGTTTGGTAGCATCGATCTAGAAGCGGTTGTCAGCCACAGCGATATCATCGGAATTGAGGCGTTTCAACCTTTGCTTGACTCCGGCCCCATTTTGCAATTGGTCAAACAAGGGCTGATTTCAGAGTCGGAAATAGCCAGCTATTTGGTTTCGCGGGATGAGTTTGTCGCTGCGGGCGATCGGTTAATGATGAGTTTTTGGTTGATGGCTTGCGGCGAAAAAACTCAATAGACATCTCGAATAACTTTCAAGCAACGGAGGACACGGCGAAAGCCTTTGTCCCTACCCCAAAATAATCGTAGCACGGGCTGCAATATCGCCCGCCCGGAGCGATCGCACCAGATGTAACTATCGCCAAATTATATCATTCCGGCTGCGCCGGAATGATATAGAGGACACGGCAGTGCCGTTTCCCTACCGCGATTAATTGTAGGGAAACGGCACTGCCGTGTCCTGATTTCGGGTAATATTAATTCCGATATAGCAATCCTAAATGAGTCGTAAATTTTTTACCCCACCCCAACCCTCCCCTTAGTAAGGGGAGGGAGTAAGAA